>CALGRN010000259.1 GCA_937880835.1 uncultured Prevotella sp.
CGCCAAATTCATCCAGCGTATCAAGTATGAATGGCGTTGATTCCGGTATAGGTCCGTCATCGAATGTCAGATAAACAGCACGCTCGTTCTTATCCATTCGCCATACAGCTTTCGGATATAACCAACGTAACCATTTAGCCGGCTGCTCTATAAACATTATCTATCTTATTATGTTCGTTTTAAAAAACAGCTTCCGTTGCTGATTATTTATCAACAAGCGGAAGCTGTTATTTCTTTCGATAAGTTATTCAGGGATAGTTCCGCCCATTCCTACATAACGCTTATACAGCGTATTGATAGAAGCAACATGCTTGTCTGCCCAATCTTTGTCAATAACTTCATCAGCATCTCTCAATATGCGCGACATAATGTTGAAATGTAGATAACAGTCTTGCATAGACAGATTGAAACGTCTTCCGCTGAACGACATGTACCAATTCAAGTACTGTTCGGAGTTCTTCCACAACTTGTCGAGTATTGCTTTTGCTTTCGCTTTCTGTCCCAATATAGCGTAAGCCTTCGCAATATCAAGTCCGCCAAGCATGTCAGTCATAGGAACATTGTATTCCGGTATTGCTTTTTCTGCTTTCTCTAATACTTTCCTTGCTTTGTCATACTTATGCTGCATAGCAAGGTTAAGTGCAAGCTGACCGAATATTCGACGGTGTGAATAGCACATTTTAAGTACGGTCTCGTCAAGATAAATGCCTTTTTTATCTATTCCTCCGTAACGGAAACGATTCATCACATTATTGTAAATCTTATCAGTATCGAAGTTTTTCGCCAGAGCATTTTTAGTAGAGAACGGAGTAATACGATAAACAAGACCTTCCTGTATGAAGTTATCTGCAAGATTCATGTAATTCTCCGGTCCCACAGATGTTGCTATATATACGGGACGAGTCCAATCTGATTGAGCAATGATTTCAAGCATCATAAGATCGCTTTTATATAATGCAGTCTTTCCTGCGAGCGATATTACCATCTTATCAGGTATGGAATCGCTTGCCATAAGCATTCCGCTCTTTCTCACAGCATCTTTATTTACGGTAACATAGAGCGTGTCTGTCGGTATTATGCGACCACCCTGATTTGCCATTTCTTTGTTTCTTACCCAATATTTCATTATATTCTTCAACTCAAAAGGTTCGTCGCCGAACTGCGCTTTTGCTTCTTCGGGATTGGTTCTGTAATATTCCAACACCTGCTGTTTTGCATTCGGATCAATATGTACTATTTCATTTGTTCCGGAGCAATAGTCAATTCGCGGCCATGATATAGGCAGACTTGGAGAATCATACGCAGGACGTTTCATCTGATCTATATACCAATCTGTCTGCAAATAACTCAGGTTGCATACTCTTGCGTCTGTTCTTACGCCTTCAACCTCTTGATTATACCATAGCGGGAAAGTGTCGTTGTCGCCGTTTGTGAATATAATCGGATTACCTTTGTCTTGAAGTGACATCAAATAATTCTGTCCGAAGTCACGACAAGTATATCTTCCGCTGCGGTCATGGTCATCCCAATTCTGTGAAGCCATTTGTATAGGGATAAGCAAGGCGAGCAGTGCCACAATGGCAGACACGGCAGTTCCGCCTATCTTAAATCTTTTAAGAAGGTCTATTATAGCTGCAACGCCGATACCGCACCATATCGCATAAGCGTAGAAAGAACCTGCGTAAGCATAGTCTCTTTCACGCGGTTGTACCGGAGTCTGATTGAGATAAACAACAATGGCAAGTCCTGTCATAAAGAAAAGGAAGAATACCACCCAGAACTGACGTATGCCTCTTTGTCCTCTGTAAGCTTGCCAGAACAGACCGATTAAACCGAGCAAGAGCGGCAGACAATAGTAAACATTATGTCCTTTATTCTCTTTCAACTCATCAGGCAGCTTGGATTGGTCGCCCACAAGCATGTTGTCGATGAACGATATACCCGTAATCCAATTACCATGTTCAAGCTCTCCATTGCCTTGTTTGTCGTTTTGTCTTCCTGCAAAATTCCACATAAAGTATCTCCAATACATGAAATTGCACTGATAAGACAAGAAAAATCTCAGATTTTCCAACTGTGTCGGCATCTTAACCGTATATTCACCGTAAGGCACTTCGTGTCCTTTTATTCCTCCCATCCAGTCTTCATAAGACTGCGCATGTGCACGGTCGTACATTCGCGGGAAGAACATGTTCTGCGCATAAACATAGTCTCGCTTGCGACCTACGATGAAATAAGAGTCTTTTTCGTCTTTTGATGCTTTCTCTTTACGCTGCCATATCGGTGCACCTTCCACCATTTTAGCGCGTGTTCCCGTCTCGTCGGGCTGTACTTCCGAACTATATGCAGGACCATAGAACAACGGACGGTCTCCATATTGGTCGCGGCTGATATAGCTTCCGAGTGTGAATATATCCTCAGGAGAGTTCTGATCCATCGGAGGATTTGCAGAAGATCGTATCACTATCAGTGCATAAGTGGAATAACCTATTATAAGCATGAACATGCAAAGCA
>CALGRN010000260.1 GCA_937880835.1 uncultured Prevotella sp.
AAGTTCGGGCGCATATACGGCTATTGTGTTCTTAGCATATTCCTTTTCCACGTCTTCATAAACGTGGGCATGGTGTTGGGCTTAACGCCCGTCATCGGCATTCCGCTACCCTTTTTCAGTTACGGAGGCTCATCGTTATGGGGCTTCACCCTGCTGCTTTTCATCTTCCTTCGCATAGATGCCGGGCGCAATCTGCTGCGCACGTAAAACCCGCTTTATGCACCTAAAACGACGGATTGGCTAAGCAATAGTCAAACCGCTGAAAATCAACTGTTTCCACATCGCCTTTCAAAAGCATTACTTTTGTCATGCAAAAGCTATTGTTTCAGGACGCAAAAGGATAGCTTTCGCGATGCAAAACAATTACTTCTGCATTTCCGTATCTGCCATGTCAAGAAACAAGACACATACAGACATGTTTCCTTAATGTATCTGACAAGATATGAAAATATCCTGAAAACAAAAAAGGGAACATGCCATGAGCGGCATATTCCCCGATTGCTTTAAATAAAAATTAATCAGAATTTCATTATGATATACTGAAACGGTTTCAGCTTTACAGTCTTTCCTATCTTCGATTTCTTTCCTGAAATCATGTCCTCCGCATCATGTTCAGCCCATTCGGCAGGCGTGTTTATGCTCTTTTCAGCATTACGCACGTTTACTGCGATGAGAAAACGGGCATCATCGTCAGTTTTCTCAAACATCATTATGTCTTTGTCGGGATGGGCAACGAGCTTTCCTTTGCGCAACGCAGGATATTCGTTGTATATGCCTATGAGATGTTGATACTCTTTATACAAATTCGGATTTGCCGTCCAATCTATCGCCACATACTTGAAAAAGTTTATCGGCTTATCATATCCCACTTCCTGCGAACCGTAAACAAGTGCTCCGCCATGCGGAAATATCGTTGCCACATAAGCAGCCATAGAACCACGTTCGTTTGCAAACTCCTTTACCGGCGTGGCTATCGTAGAATGGTCATGATTGGTTGTAAAGCGCATTTTAACCTTTCCTTCGGGCAGTATCTTATACTCTTCCTTATCAGCCTTGAACAGATTTTCTGCACTTGCACCTTTCACAAACACGCTAACGAGAGAGTCTTTATAGTCCCATCCGTAATTAAGATCGAAGCCTCCTACTGTGAAATTGTCTTCTCTCTTACCCTCTGCAAGCATCACAATCTTTCTTTCTCCTGCTGCCTTGCGCAGACTGTCGATAGCTTCTTTCCAGAAATCGGCAGGCACTCCGTCGGCAACATCGCACCTGAAACCGTCGAGTCCTGTTTCAACTATCCAGAATTTCATTGCGTCTATCATTGCCTTACGCATTTCTTTATTATCATAGTTAAGGTCTGCCACATCGCTCCAATCCCATCCTTTGGGCGATATTATCTCTCCGTTCTCTTGCGTGTACCAGTCTTTATGCTGCTTTATCCACGCATTATCCCATGAAGTATGATTTGCCACCCAGTCGAGAATAACGCCCATTCCGCTCTCATGACATTTGTCTATGAGAGTTTTAAGGTCGTCTATCGTTCCAAACTCTTTTGCGACAGCCTTGTAGTCCTTTATGGAATAAGGCGAGTTTTTGCTCTTAACCTCTCCTATCGGATATATCGGCATGATCCACATGACATTCACTCCGAGCGCACGAATGGAGTCGATGCGCTCTGTCACGGCTTTTAGCGAGTTGGAAGGAGCGAACACTCGCGGATTTATCTGATACATAACGATGTCTTCCGTTGCAGGAAGCACGAACTGTTCTTCCGATACCGACTTCTGATTATTGCATGATGTCAGCAGCATAAGCAGCAGACTGACAAATAATAATGATTTTTTCATCTTCATCATATCTTGTTTTATTTAAAAAAGCTGAGCCGTATCAACAGCCCAGCCTTTTAAGATTATTCAAATAATTATTTTCTTACTATCGCGTATTCACCTGTTATATCGTTGAGGAAAACATCATACTGACCTGTCGGAACTTTAATGTTTCCGCCGCCTTTCACTCCCTTTCCGTAGAAATCGGCAGGCGTCCAGTTCTCTTTTGATGCGTTTTCTGCACCCCATTCAACATCCCACTGATGGTTCGCTCTGAACTTTATTGCGTCTTTCAGGGTTACATTGCCTGCATACCAGTTGTGCGGTGTCACCTGCGTCATTGCAATATCATCGTTGTCGCCCCATTTTCCGTCAGAGCCGATTATACCAACAAAAGCGTGAGAAGCAGGTGTCTGATTGGATAGTTTTGTCCATTTGTACTTCTTCGACTTGATGTCTATCGTAAGAGTATAATAGCTTCCGGGCTCAGGACATTTTATTGCCTTTGCGTTCTTCAACAACAAGCCTTCCATGTCTTGACTTCCATCAACTTCGCATCCTAATGCATTGTCCCATACTCCGAAGTCGTTCTTCTGCCATATTTTAAGATTGGCATCACCGTTCCATTGCGTTGTGTAAGAATGAACGTTCTCAGATTGCGGATAAAACATGCAGGTCATGAGCTTGTCGCTCCATCCTTGCAGCGAGCCTACGAGATAATACTGCGGCACGTAAGGCATGATGGTGTAGGTGTAGTCCATCATGTTTATCGTCATGATGTATTTGCCTGCTTTCGCTATTCTGCCCGCATTGGCTTTCTTTCCTTCGGATGTGGTTGTCAGAAGCGTTCCGATCATACTCTCGTCGCCTTCCGTTTCTACTCCAACTACGCCGTTGGGGACATTTTCAAGAGCCCATACGCCACCGGCATCGAGATTGCTCTGCGGAATGATTTTCCAATACTGATTGTCAGCTTCGGTTTCAAAGATAAGTGTAAACA
>CALGRN010000261.1 GCA_937880835.1 uncultured Prevotella sp.
AAGATGTAAGTCTTGCTTTGCCATTTATTTTAGTACCTTTTGAAGATTAGCGATGTATTAGAAACGGAAGTGTGCGAATGCGCGGTTAGCCTCAGCCATACGGTGCATATCTTCCTTACGCTTGTAAGCACCACCCTGGTTGTTGAATGCGTCCATGATTTCAGCAGCGAGCTTGTCAGCCATAGACTTGCCTGAGCGCTTGCGAGCGTAACCAATCATGTTCTTCATTGAGATACTTTCCTTACGAGAAGCGCGGATTTCTGTTGGCACCTGGAAAGTAGCACCACCGATACGGCGGCTCTTTACCTCTACCTGAGGAGTGATGTTCTGAAGACCCTGCTTCCAGATTTCGAGTGCAGACTTCTCAACATTCTGCATCTTGCTCTTTACGATTTCGAGAGCCTTGTAGAAGATTTCGTAAGAAGTGTTCTTCTTACCATCGTACATAAGGTGGTTCACAAACTTTGAGACCTTCTGGTCGTTGAAGACTGGATCTGGAAGAACCACACGCTTCTTTGGTTTTGCTTTACGCATTTTGTTTAAATAGTTTTGTTGTGTAAGTAAAATCTTTGCTTGGGGTTGTCATTAATTTTTCTGTCTTCAACGCTCTCTCCAGAGCATTTACTCAACCTTATTTAGCAATTCCCAGCAAAACGTTAATTATAAGTAAATTCTTTTCTTTTCAGTCCCGCATCTTCTGCTTGGACTATTGCCCCGTCGAGTCGGTCATGATGCCGCTCGAACCCGGCAGTTTTCTTGAAGTTACCCTTTTTTAGCTAAGTCTTTTACCTATCGCTACACCTTATATAATATATAATAGCAAGAATCGCGAATTATGCTATCATCTTATACTTGGTTGTCGCGCCGTCCTTACTTCTTAGCCTTTGGACGCTTAGCACCGTACTTAGAACGACGCTGTGTGCGGCTAGCTACGCCAGCGGTATCAAGAGTACCACGAACGATGTGATAACGTACACCTGGAAGGTCCTTTACACGACCACCACGAACGAGTACGATTGAGTGCTCCTGAAGGTTGTGACCCTCACCTGGGATGTAGGAGTTAACCTCCTTCTGGTTTGTCAAACGAACACGGGCAACCTTACGCATTGCCGAATTAGGCTTCTTAGGTGTTGTTGTGTAAACACGAACACATACGCCACGACGCTGAGGACATGAGTCCAAAGCAGGCGATTTGCTCTTTTCCACAAGAACCTTTCTGCCTTTTCTTACCAACTGTTGAATTGTAGGCATAATTTTTCCTTTTTAATTTTATATATTTTATTTCATTTATTATCAAAACATTACAAAAAGGCTACAATAAACCTTTTCGGGCTGCAAAGGTACAAACATTTATCGAAAACACCTATATATTAATAGCAACGATTTCACGCAGAAACTTATTTTTAACAAAAAATAACTGTCATTACATTGATTTAAAGAAAAAACTAAACGACATATATGCGAACAACAGCCTGAATCTTAAACGATATAAACAGAATTAATGCTAATCCGACGAGTTCTGACTGTACGGTAATTCGTTTAATTTAGGGATATTTTCTGCAACTTCAAAGCATTAGACAAAGAGAGTTCTAAGGATAAAAATAATGTAGTTGAAAATGGTGTGCTTAAAAGACGTATTTCAAAAGCTATTGTTTTGCACGGCGAAAGTTATACTTTTGCCCTCCGAAAGCTATCCTTTCGGCATGCAAAACAACAGCTTTTGGGAAGACACTCATAACATATTGGTTTTCAGTATTATACGAAGCAATGTTTTCTATCATTTACTATGCACATTGCAGTATTATATAATGTATCATTACAAGCTGCAAGCTAAAAAATGCTTTTACACAAAAACCGCCTTTTTCTAAAACGAGTCAGACCTACTCACCTTATGTCATGCGTATTGTTTTCTTCCATAAGATAGAAAAAGACTGTTATTTTTGACGTACACATTGATATACTGACATCAACAGGTACGTCAAAAACATATATATAAAGCAAATGCGCGCGGCGGCATTCCGCATGCTCAGACTGCGCAATATCGTTGTCAAGCCTCTCCCTTACTCTGTCCGAACGGCGATATTGTGCGTGGTTCTTGATTCGGAATTTCTATCTTTCCAAACTCATGTTCATATTTATATATATTCTCCTGCAATGCTTGCAAAAGGCGTTTCGCATGTTCCGGTGCAAGTATTACCCTGCTGCAAACTTCCGGTTTGGGCATTCCGGGCAGAATACGGGCAAAGTCTAAAACGAAATCGCTGTGAGAATGGGATATAAGAGCAAGGTTTGAATAAACTCCCGAAGCTATTTCGGGCTTCAAGTCCAACTGAAACTGCACAGGCTGCTGATTGTTGTTATCTGACATAATATTGTTATTATTTAAATTGTTTAATGTATATGCAAAGATATGGAAAAAAAACAGCACACACAAATTTAGCAAAAGGAAAAAGGAGAAACAGCAGTAGTATGATGTTTTTATTATAATAAGATACACAAGGAATATATCTTTTTTCTGCAATATCTAAGTGTATCGTTTTATCTCGATAAGTTTTCTATTCGCAATAAAAACAAAAAATGCTGTTTGTCTTAAAGCACAACAGCTATTATAAACATTCAGCCCGGACTTTTGTAAGTCCGGGCTGAATGTTTATAATAGCTGTTATGTAAATGATGCTTTTACTTCATCATCACAGCGTTGCTGATAATTTTTTATTTCAATTTTACATAACCGTATGCAGAGTCTGCACCGAGTTCTTCTTCAATGCGTATAAGTTGATTATATTTAGCCATACGGTCTGTGCGACTCAGCGAACCTGTCTTTATCTGACCGGAGTTGGTTGCCACTGCGATATCGGCAATCGTAGTGTCTTCTGTCTCTCCCGAACGATGAGATGTTACGGTAGTATAGCCGTGACGATGAGCCATCTCGATAGCATCGAGTGTTTCTGTAAGCGAGCCGATTTGGTTCACTTTTATAAGAATTGAATTTGCCGCGCCTGTCTGAATACCTTTTTGCAGGAACTTAACGTTAGTAACAAACAAGTCATCACCAACCAGCTGGCAACGGTCACCGATAGCTTTTGTCAACTTAACCCAACCTTCCCAATCGTTCTCATCAAGTCCGTCTTCGATAGAATCTATTGGATATTTGGTGATAAGTTCTTCAAGATACTTTATCTGTTCATCGTCGGAGAGTTTCTTTCCGTTAGGATCTTTCGGCATGCCGCTCTTCAACTGCTTGTAGTTATAGTAATATTTACCGTCTTCTATCGTAGCAAACTCACTTGCAGCACAGTCCATTGCTATCTTAATATCTTTTCCGGGCTCGTATCCTGCATCTTTTATTGCCTGCATTATACAGTCGAGTGCATCTTCTATACCGTTCAAAGCAGGTGCAAAACCACCTTCATCTCCTACTGCGGTAGATAGACCGCGTTTTTTAAGAAGCTTCTGCAAAGCATGGAAAACTTCTGCTCCCATACGTATAGCCTCTTTCTCTGATGATGCACCGACAGGGCGAATCATAAACTCTTGGAATGCAATAGGAGCATCAGAGTGTGCTCCACCGTTGATGATATTCATCATCGGAACAGGCAAAGAATATGTATTGCTTCCGCCGATGTAACGATAAAGAGGCATATTAAGAGCTTTCGCAGCTGTCTGCGCAACAGCAAGTGAAACGCCGAGAATGGCATTTGCTCCGAGATTACTCTTTGTTGCAGTACCATCCAATGCCAACATTTTGTGGTCAATAGCACGCTGATTAAGAACATTATCGCCTTTAAGAGCAGGCGCAATGATATTGTTTACATTCTCAACCGCTTTCTGAACTCCCTTTCCACAATAGCGATTCTTGTCACCATCACGCAATTCGAGAGCCTCATTCTCACCTGTTGATGCTCCGGAAGGAACACTCGCACGTCCCATAACACCGTTATCCAACGTAACTTCTACTTCTACCGTAGGATTACCTCTTGAATCAAGAATCTCTCTTGCATGAACTTTTTCAATTACCATAATAACTTTCTGTTTAGTTTTATATAAATAATAAATTCTTTATTTAATCTTTCGGGGTTATTATCTGGCATCTGCCACATCCTTTTCTATCTTCTTTGTCACCATACATCATAGCCAATCCGCCGGTACTTGTTTCCTTATAAAGCGACGGAAGGTCGTGTCCCGTCTGCTTCATCACTGCCACCACGTGGTCATAAGAAACACTGTGCTTGCCATCGGAGAATGCTGCGTAAAGATTAGCGTCAAGCGCACGACATGCAGCAAAAGCGTTTCTTTCTATA
>CALGRN010000262.1 GCA_937880835.1 uncultured Prevotella sp.
TATGTGCCCGCAGACATCTATGTGCGCTATCTCAGACTGAAAAAACACGAAGTCAGGTTCATTGGAGGAAGCGATGAACACGGCGTTCCTATCACCATACTCGCCAAGAAACAAGGAATCACACCGCAGGACGTGGTTGACCGATATCATACGATGATAAAGAAAAGTTTCGAAGAGTTTGGTATTAGTTTCGATATTTACAGCCGTACAACTTCCGAAACGCATCATAAGCTCGCAAGCGAGTTCTTTAAGAAACTGTATGATGAGCACAAATTGGTGGAAAAAGAAACCGAACAGCTGTATGACGAAGAAGCTAAACAGTTTCTTGCGGACAGATATATAACGGGTGAATGCCCTCATTGTCATCACGAAGGAGCTTACGGCGACCAGTGCGAACACTGCGGAAGCGACCTCTCGCCTATGGAACTTATCAATCCGAAGTCAACTATAAGCGGTTCGCAACCTGTTGTCAGAAAGACAAAGAACTGGTATCTTCCGCTCAATGAATATCAACAGTGGCTTAAAGAATGGATTCTCGACGGACATAAGGAATGGCGTCCCAACGTGTATGGACAGTGCAAGAGTTGGTTGGACATGGATTTGCAACCGCGAGCGATGACACGTGACTTGGAATGGGGAATACCCGTGCCGGTTGAAGGAGCAGAAGGTAAAGTGCTTTACGTATGGTTCGACGCACCGATAGGATATGTGTCTAATACGAAAGAGTTATTGCCCGACACGTGGGAAACATGGTGGAAAGACCCTGAAACACGTCTTATTCACTTCATAGGAAAAGACAATATCGTGTTCCATTGCATAGTTTTTCCCGTCATGCTCAAAGCTCACGGCGGATATATATTGCCCGAAAACGTGCCTGCAAACGAATTCCTGAATCTTGAAAACGATAAAATCTCCACATCACGGAATTGGGCTGTGTGGCTGCATGAATATCTCGTGGAGTTTCCTGACAAGCAGGATGTACTGCGATATGTGCTTACCGCCAATGCACCGGAAACGAAAGACAACAACTTTACGTGGAAAGATTTTCAGGAAAGGAATAACAATGAGCTTGTGGCTGTTTACGGAAACTTCGTCAACAGGGCTTTGCAACTGACGCAGAAATATTTCAACGGTGTTGTTCCTCAATGCGGAGAGCTGAACGAAACGGACAGACAGACGCTTGAAGAGTTTAAGGACGTCAAGCGGAAAGTGGAAGAGTTGCTCGACGTTTTCAAGTTCCGTGATGCACAGAAAGAAGCAATGAACCTTGCAAGAATAGGCAATAAGTACATCACCGACTGCGAACCTTGGAAGGTATGGAAGACTGATCAGAAGCGCGTTGAAACGGTATTGTACATTTCTTTGCAGCTTGTTGCCAACCTTGCCATTGCATTCGAGCCTTTCTTACCATTCAGCAGCAAGAAGCTCCGCAGTATGATCAACGTGAAAGACTTTGACTGGAATCAGCTCGGAAGTACCGAACTGCTTACATCGGGACATCAACTCGGAGAACCGGAGTTGCTTTTCGAGAAGATAGAAGACGAGGCAATAGATGCTCAACTCAAAAAACTTGAAGATACGAAGAAAGCCAACGAGGCTGCATCATACAAGACAAAAGAGATTAAACCGGTTGTTGATTTCGGCGATTTCGAGAAGTTGGACATACGCGTAGGATATATAAAGGCGTGCGAGAAAGTGAAAAAAGCCAACAAGCTGTTGAAGTTCACAATAGACGATGGAAGCGGAACAGACCGCACTATCGTATCCGGAATAGCGAAATTCTATAATCCGGAAGAGCTTACAGGCAAGCAAGTATGCTTCATTGCAAACCTTGCGCCTCGCAAACTCATGGGCATAGAGAGTCAGGGAATGATACTCTCTGCCGAGAATTTCGATGGAAACCTGTCGGTAATACGCGTTGATCGCGAAGTGAAACCGGGCAGTCAGGTAGGTTGACACATTTATATTATATGATAAAACCCTGCATGGCATGATAAGCTATGCAGGGTTTTATTTTTTATTAACGGCAAACCTGAACCGTAATTCGGCTTTTCTGCCAAAGACGGATTTGCATCAACGGTATTTCCAAGCAATGCCTTTTTCGGATATAAAAACTCAAAAACTTATACTCTTGCAAACCGATTTCCATTTTTTATTTCTACCTTTGCAGCTTAAAATCTAACAATCCATTGTATGAAAGATTTAGCATTGAAGTACGGATGCAATCCGAATCAAAAACCTTCGCGCATCTTTATGACCGAAGGAGAACTCCCCATTGAGGTTGTCAACGGCAGACCGGGATACATAAACTTTCTCGATGCACTCAACAGTTGGCAGCTTGTGAAGGAACTTAAAGAAGCAACGGGACTGCCGGCAGCAGCTTCTTTCAAGCACGTTTCACCGGCAGGAGCAGCTGTCGGCTTACCTTTGAGTGACACATTGAAGAAGATTTACTTCGTGGATGATGTCAAAACAGAGCTTTCTCCGCTTGCTTGTGCATACGCAAGAGCACGCGGTGCAGACCGAATGAGTTCCTACGGCGACTTCGTTGCATTGAGCGACGTTTGCGATGCGGCAACTGCCACGCTCATAAAGCGTGAAGTAAGCGACGGCGTTATTGCACCCGGATACACCCCCGAAGCTATTGAAATACTCAAAGACAAGCGCAACGGAACTTACATTGTCATAAAGATAGATGCCGACTATAACCCCGAACCGATAGAACGGAAGCAGGTCTTCGGCATAACATTCGAGCAAGGACGCAATGATATTTGTCTTAACGACGACTCTCTGTTTGACAACATACCCACAAAGAACAAGGCTTTCACACCCGAAGCGAAGCGCGATCTTATTATCGCACTCATAACGTTGAAATACACCCAGAGCAATTCAGTGTGCTATGTGAAAGACGGACAGGCTATCGGAATAGGTGCAGGGCAGCAGAGCAGAATACATTGCACGAGACTTGCAGGCAACAAAGCCGATATATGGTGGTTGCGACAACATCCTAAGGTAATGGCTCTGCCTTTCAAAGATAAGATAAGACGTGCTGACAGAGACAACACAATAGACATCTATATAAGCGAAGATCACGACGATGTGTTATGCGAAGGAACGTGGCAGCAGTTCTTTACGGAAAAGCCGGAAGTGCTTACAGCGGAGGAAAAGAAAGCTTGGATAGCCAAAAACAAGAACGTTTCGCTCGGCAGTGATGCATTCTTCCCTTTCGGCGACAATATAGAGCGTGCCCGAAAGAGCGGTGTAGAATTCGTAGCGCAGGCAGGTGGCTCGGTAAGAGACGACAATGTGATAGACACTTGCGATAAATACGGAATAGCAATGGCATTCACAGGTGTCAGACTTTTCCATCATTGACGCTTTGAAGAGTAAGAAACAGCAGAAGCAATCATATAATAAACGGCTGATGGTAGATATAGATGACATAATAGCAGGTGGCGGATTGGTCTTCAAAGGAGGCTCTAAAAGCGGAAACAACGATGAAGACAAGGTGAAGACAAAAGCCAAGAAGAAGAAATATATCACTGGTTCTCACGGCAGCGGTTCTGCCCGTCAGAAAGCAAAATACCGCGAGCAGAGAGCCAACAGGCATAAGAAGAAAAGATAATGGCTTTCATCTTATGCTGCGGAACGCTTCTTTATACGGTGCGTAAATGCCCGGTTATATTTGCGGCAGTATGATTGTCAAACCCCGAAACCTGTTGTTCAATATACGAAAATCCCTCATTCCATATTACGGAATGAGGGATTTTTGCGTTCTGTATGTTTTATGTCGGCAGGTGGTTTAATAATCTGCGGTTTTTAAAAGCTATTGTTTTGCATGCCGAAAGTTATCCTTTTGAGTCCTAAAAGCTATCCTTTTGCAATGCAAAAGGATAGCTTTTGTAAAACGCCCTATATACACTGCATTAACGCAGGCTAATCTAACTCATGCCAAAAGCTCTGCTACTGCGTTTTGCCGACTTTATTTTCTTGTGTTCGTTTCGATTCTCTCAATGCCTCCCGTTGCAGGATTAAGTTTTACTGTCGTCTTGTATCTCTTGCTGAAAAGATTGGCGTCGAGAGCCTCTAATCTGCCGAATTGTGCGGCATATATCTCATAGTCGATGATGCTGTTGCCCTCGTAAAGAATGCTTACGGCAATTTTTCCGGGCAATACCGAATACAGACCTACATCCACGTTGCTTCTTTTCTTGCCTACCTGCATTGATGTCATCGTGGCAAGCATATTCAAGTCCTTAACATTTACATAGTAAGGTTCGCCTGCGAGGTCGTCTTTGTCAACCATTCCGAACTTTCTTGAAAATCTGAAAAGAACATTCTCTTTCACGTTTTTCTCCGGTATGAATTCAAAATTCACTTCCGTTGTGTCTGTTTCTGTTGTTCCTTCGAAAAGTTGCAGCAACGCTTTCTCCTGCAAATCGAGTTTCTGAAGCATCAGACGAAGCTGCTCTCCATCCTTCGGCATGAAGTCTGCTTGTCCGCGAGTGAGCATGTTTCTGCTCTCGCGAATGTCCATAATTTCCTGTGCGCAAAGCTCTGCCATCTTCACGGAACTGCCCGCAGAGAGTATTTCCTCGTTCATGTAATCGCGCGGATTAAGCGGTGTAGGTTTGGTTTTAGGACGGAAAGGAATAGGATTTAAAGTTTTCTCAACAGGTTCGTTGACAGCTGTCAGAACCCCGTTGTCGTCAAGAGCCAACGACTCTATGCTCGTTTTACCGTCCATTTTAGCCACGAAATATTTAGAAGTATCAGGCACTCCGAACGTCTTCATGCTTATTTCAAGCATCTTGTTTACAGTGGTCTCTTCCTGACAGGCATCGTTCAGTTTCAGATAACGCTTTGCATAAGCTGCAAACTCACCCGGTTTTTTAGTCGTTTTTTCAACCTTTACAGTGAAGCGCATTGCTGTCTTAGGAAGGAAATAAACAGATCCTTCGAGTGGAATGTCCTGCGCTTTCATATTGGTTGTAATACCCAATAATACTGTAAGAATGGTTATAATCTTTCTCATTATTTATAATTTTTAGTCGTTTAATCTTCTGAATGCCTGCGGAAGACAGTTTATTATGTCGCTCGCAATAAGGCTTTCTTTCCCCTTTTCCTTTGCTGCGAAATCGCCGGACAAACCATGCAGATACATGCCGAGACTGCAAGCATCGGCATGCTTGTATCCCCTTGCGAGCAAAGCGGTTATTATTCCTGTAAGCACATCGCCGCTTCCGGCTGTCGCCATGCCCGAATTTCCGGTAGAGTTGAATATCACCCGTCCGTCAGGAAGACAAAGAGCAGAGTAGTGTCCTTTAAGTATTATGTACGCATGCAGATGCTCTGCCATGTTACGAGCTTTGTTAAGACGATCGAAATCGCCGTTGCTGTGCCCGCCGGAAAGCCTGTCGAACTCGGCAGGATGAGGTGTCATTATGATATTTTGTGGCAGTTGCTGCATCCAAGCCCTGCGGTTTGCTATTATGTTTAAAGCATCGGCATCTGCAACAATGGGTGCTTGCGTTCGCCTTAATTGTGCAATCAATGCTATCGCAGTTTCCTCATGCTGCCCTAATCCCGGTCCTATGCCTACCGCATCGAAGTCCTCCGTGCCTACCGCCTCTGAGAAATAAGTCTCCGTATGACCTATTTGCATGACAGCTTCCGGTACGCTTATCTGAATAATATCGCTGTTTCTTTTCGGCGTATTCACCGTTACCTTCCCCACACCCGAACGCAGACACGCTCTCGTTGCAAGCACTGCTGCGCCTGCCATGCCATAACTTCCTGCAATGATTAGTGCATGTCCCATCGAACCTTTATGCGCGAAGTCGTCACGTTTGCGCAATATGGCACGCACATCGTTCTCTTCCTGTATGGTGAATTGCGTGTCGGTGGTGTCTATATACTCTTTGCTCAGGCGTATGTCAAGCACTCTTAGCCTTCCGATGTATTCCTGATTGTCGGCAAACATCATTGCGAGCTTGCGCTGTTGAAGCGTAAGCGTGACATCGGCTCGCACAATGTTGGAACGAATGTTATAGGTGTTATCCTCCGTCATCAATCCCGAAGGCATGTCTATACTCACGACTTTGGCAGGCGATTGGTTTATATACTTTACCAATGATGCAAATCCGCCCGACAAAGGCTTGTTCAATCCTGAGCCGAAAAGTCCGTCGATGACAAGCATTCCGGCTTCTAAAACAGGCAAGTCGAATTGCAACTTCACTTCCGTAAAGTTCTTGACACGCTTTCCGTCGATAAGTCTCTGCCTGTTTCGTGCGCATTCTTCCGACAGATTGTTTGCAACATTGAAAAGAAATACCTGAACATTGAAGTCCTGTTCGGCAAGCATACGTGCTACCGCAAGGGCATCTCCTCCGTTGTTTCCCGGTCCTGCAAAGACAACAACAGGAATGCTGTTATTCCACTCATCCGTTATAGCTCTTGTGAGAGTCTTTGCCGCACGTTCCATCAAATCTATCGAAGATATGGGTTCGTGTTCTATTGTATATTTGTCAAGCTCGTGAATTTGAGCACTTGTAAAAATCTTCATACCTTGCAAAAATACAAAAATAAAGCTAACCAATAGCTATTGTTTGCCATATTTTTAGTAATTTTGCGACAAAATATATAAATAATCGCATTATGGGCAGAATTAAAATCAAGGACAAAACCTTTGAGACTTCGATAACAGAAGCCGAAATACTGGAAAGAGTAAAGGTTGTCGCAGAACGCATAAACAAGGATATGAAGGATAAGAATCCTTTGTTCTTGGCTGTTCTTAACGGCTCGTTTATGTTTGCGGCAGATTTAATGAGAATGATAACTATCCCATGCGAAATCTCATTTGTGAAACTTGCATCTTATCAAGGCACAACATCAACAGGAAAAATCAAGGAGGTCATAGGCATAAACGAAGACCTCGCAGGTCGCACGGTGATAATAGTGGAGGACATTGTTGAGTCGGGGCTGACGATGAAACGTATGATAGAGACACTCGGTACACGCAATCCGGCATCAATACATATATGCACCCTGCTGCTTAAACCCGAACGTCTGAAAGAACAACTTGACATAGAATATACTGCAATAGAAATACCTAACGACTTCATCGTGGGCTATGGCTTGGACTATGATCAGCAAGGTCGCAATCTGCGCGATATATATACGCTGATTGATGAATGATATAAACAACACAAAAATAATAATACCTGAACTTTCGCAAGTTCAGAAGCTGACAATTTTACAAGTTAAATAATTAACGGGGAAACATCTTCTTAAATAATTAACGTAGTGAAATATTATGATCATAACGCGAAAATGATTTTTAGGATCTATCCCGGTCAATTTGTCAACCGATTAATTCGTCAACTTAAAGTCGAGCTTGCGAGACTTTAAAACGAGATTATGAAGAATATAGTTATTTTCGGTGCACCCGGTTCCGGCAAAGGAACGCAAAGCGATATGATAATAGCCAAATACGGCTTTGAACATATCTCTACCGGAGATGTACTGCGCAAAGAGATTAAGAAAGGTACTGAGCTTGGCGAAACAGCCCGGTTTTTCATTGACAAAGGACAGTTAATACCGGATGAACTGATGACGGATATACTCTTGGAGGTATATGACGGTTTCGGAAAAGAAAGCAAAGGTGTCATCTTCGACGGTTTTCCTCGCACAATTCCGCAGGCAGAAGCGTTGAAGAAAATGCTTGCAGAGCGCGGTCACAGTGTTGCTGCAATGATAGAACTTGACGTTCCCGAAGATGAACTTATAAAGCGTTTGATACTTCGCGGACAACAGAGCGGACGCTCTGATGATAACAATGAAACTATCAAAAAGCGTCTTAATGTGTATCAGAATATGACTGCACCGCTAATAGAATGGTATAAGAAAGAGAATATTCACAATCATATCAACGGAGCAAGAGATATCTCCCTAATATTCGAAGATATAAGTAAGATAATAGACAGTTTGTGAGTCGTGTATTTATTGAATACTCCGTATTGAATGTTCGTAAAAGAAACGGCATGCAACTCGGAAGCTCATGAATTGTCATACCTTAAAAAACAATATATAATGGCAGAAACCAATTTTGTAGATTACGTAAAGATATATTGCCGTTCCGGTAAGGGCGGCAGGGGCTCAATGCACCTTCGTCACATCAAGTATCAGCCGAACGGAGGACCGGATGGTGGCGACGGCGGTAAAGGAGGAAGCATATATCTGCGCGGTAATCATAATTATTGGACTTTGCTGCATTTAAAATATCAACGACATGTGTTTGCAGAGCATGGCGGAAACGGCGGAAAGGACAAGTGTCATGGCTCTGACGGAAAGGATCAGTATATAGATGTGCCGTGCGGAACTGTCGTTTATGATGCTGATACGGGCAAATATATATGCGATGTTACTTACGACGGACAAACCGTTTTGCTGCTTAAAGGCGGCAGAGGAGGTCTTGGCAACTTCCAATTCCGTTCTGCTACCAATCAAGCTCCACGTTTCGCACAACCCGGTGAACCTATGCAGGAGATGACAATCATATTGGAATTGAAACTGCTTGCAGATGTCGGACTTGTCGGTTTTCCCAATGCAGGAAAGTCAACGTTGCTGTC
The DNA here is from genome assembly GCA_937880835.1 of uncultured Prevotella sp. GTDB lineage: Bacteria > Bacteroidota > Bacteroidia > Bacteroidales > Bacteroidaceae > Prevotella. The sequence continues at coordinate 8,631 of CALGRN010000262.1, forward strand.
TTCAATGTCAAGTGCACGCCCGAAGATTGCCAATTATCCTTTTACTACTCTCGAACCGTCACTCGGTATAGTCGGTTATCACGACAAACAGTCTTTCGTAATGGCAGATATACCCGGTATTATAGAAGGTGCAAGCGAGGGCAAAGGGCTCGGACTTCGCTTTCTAAGGCATATTGAACGCAACTCATTGTTGCTATTCATGATACCGGGAGATACCGATGATATAAAGAAAGAGTATGAAATCCTGCTCAATGAGCTTGCCAATTTCAATCCGGAAATGTTGGACAAGTATCGTGTTTTAGCTGTAACAAAATCCGATTTACTTGACGATGAACTGGAAGAAATGCTTAAAGAGCACCTTCCGGATGATGTTCCTACTGTATTCATTTCTGCCGTTACGGGAAAAGGATTGAATGAACTGAAAGACATATTATGGTCAGAACTTAACAACGAGAGCAACAAATTGCAGGATATTACGGCAGAGGATACATTGATACATCGTGACAAGGACATGTCGGTTTTTGCAAAAGAATTGCACGACGAGGGTGAAGATGAAGATATAATATATTTGGACGAAGACGAAATAGAAGATATAGAAGACTTTGAATATGAGGAGGATTGGGATGGGAAATAATCCCTTTCTGTCATATTATAATATGACAGACGGTGTTACGGCATTCTCTACAACCCGCAACGGAGGCGTCAGCAAGGGCAATTATGCCCGTTTCAATATAAATGAATATTGCGGAGACGACAACGAAGTTGTTGTTGCAAACCGCAAGATGCTTGCCGATGAAATAGAAATAGATATCGACAGGATAATCATACCCCATCAGGTACATGGTACTGAAATTCGTTGCATAGACGAAGAATACTTCTCTCTGACGGCAGAAGAAAGGAAAAAGTTTGTCGAAGGAGTTGATTGTGTCATGACTTCAATGCGTTACGTCTGCGTTGGAGTGTCAACAGCAGACTGCATTCCCGTACTTATATTCGACAAGGAGCATCATGCCTGTTGTGCCGTTCATGCAGGTTGGCGCGGAACAGTGCAGCGAATAACCAGCAAGGCAATATCTGCAATGACTTCAATCTATGGCACTGAATCTTCAAAATTGCATGCCTGCATCGGTCCGGGAATATCATTGGCTAATTTTGAAGTAGGAAATGAAGTCTATGATAAATTTTTTGAAGAAGGCTTCGATATGGAAAAGATAAGCCGAAAATATGAAAAATGGCACATAGATTTGCCCGAATGCAATCGCATACAAATGATAGAAGCAGGTGTGAAGCCCGATAACATCATTTCGTCAGATATATGTACCTACTCTAATGCTGATAAATACTTCTCTGCCAGAAGACTTGGAATTCTGTCGGGACGTATATACTCAGGTCTTTTTGCAACCGACATGTAAGGTTGTATAAATGAGCTTTCCCATATACAACAAGGCTCATAACCATTAATTGCTAACTTAGATTATTAATAATGACGTTTTATTTTAGATTATTGCTTATATGCGTATTGGCTGTTAGTTCTGTAAGACTATCGGCATACGACAAGTTTACTGCTCTCGAACAGCAACAGATAAGCATAGAAACACCGGGACTTTTCAAACAGTCCGATGCCTTTGCCATTGATTTCTCAATACTTGGAAAGAAAGAATATAGCTTTCCCCTGCCGATAGGCAAGGCAAATGTGCTTGGAAACGGAGACTTGGAAATAATCACAACGAAAGGTGATGCAGTAAAAGCCATGTTCAACGGAACTGTAAGACTTTCGAGAAACAACCCTTCTTATGGCAATGTTGTTGTAATAAGGCATGATAACGGTTTGGAAACGGTATATGCACATAATGCTCAGAACCTTGTGAAAGTAGGACAAAAAGTAAATGCCGGACAGTCTGTTGCTATTGTAGGAGGTGATGAAAGGCGCACTTTCTGTACATTCTTCATAATGATTAACGGAAGAAAAGTTAATCCGGAGACAATACTCGATGTAAACAATCATCATTTGCGAAAGCAGACTCTGCTTTGCGAGAAAAAAGGTTCACGTATCAATCTGTCTGTCTTACATACCGAGAAAAACAAAAGAACGACAGGCAGAAACAATAAAGACAAAGAAACAAAGGATAACTTCGACAGCAACGGAACATTTAAATGGAATCTTGCCAACTTGGAAAAAGGCGAGTGGGCATATCCTCTTCCCGGCAGTCATGTAATAAGTCCGTATGGAGGAAGGCGCAATCATTCGGGAGTTGACATAAAAACGAAAGCGAATGACAAGATACTTGCTGCATTCGATGGAGTAGTTACACGCTCCTGTTCTTATTTCGGTTATGGAAATTGCATTGTGATCAAGCACGACAACTGACTTGAAACGCTTTACAGTCACCAGTCCAAGAACTTCGTGAAAGTAGGAGATAAGGTTAAGGCAGGACAAGTAATAGGTCTCACGGGGCGTACAGGACGTGCGACAACAGAGCATCTTCATTTTGAAATTCACTATAAAGGGAGACGCATCAATCCGGCTTTGATATTCGACCATCAGAACAATTCCATCCAACAATCAACGCTAACGTTCAACAAAAACGGACGTGTAACTTCGCAGAAGAATTACTATGCCAAAGGCAAATGATTTATTCGAGACATTATAAAGTAAAGCGCAATATCGAAACATAAAATATATGAAGCAACCTTATGTTTAAAAACGATATAAGAATATTGACGTACTTTTGAAAAGGATGTCCGATCTTGTCAAGTGATGTTTGTTGGTTTTCAAAATCATAATTATTTTAATTGACTGTTTCTTGCTTATGCAATGTGTGCGTAACAAATAAAAAAAGAAAATACACCTTATAATATATAGGAGATAAATTTATGGAAATAATATCAGCCATTATTGCCGGAGCAGTGGCAAGTGTCATCATTGGCTTGCTTGCAGGGCGCGTGCAGAAAGCCGCATCGGCGACAAAGACAGAGATATTGACGTCTGAATTAGCACGAATAAAAACCGAAATAGAGGATAAAAACAACACAATAAAATCATTGTCGGACGAAAAGATAAACCTTGTAGCTAAGTCGGAGGTTCTCGTTTCGGACAATGAAAGGATGAAAAATGCCTTATCGGAGAAAGACGAGAGCCACAGACAGAACATTGCAGAAATGAAAGAGCAGCACGAGAAGGCTTTGGAAAAACTGCGCGAAGATGCCGACAACGAACTGAAAAACCGCAAAGAGAACTTCGATACCATGATGTCGCGCGAGCGGGAATTGCATTCGTCGGAAATATTATCGGTGAAAGAAGCTCACGAAAAGCAGATAAAAGAAATAAAAGAGCAGATAGAAAATGAGCGTAAATATGCCAAAGAGATGCTCGATGCTGCAAATGAAAACCTCAGAAAGGAAAAAGAACATAACGCCGAAATGCGCAAAGAGAACGACCGCGAATGGGTTCAGAAACTTGAAACGCTCAAACAGGAAATGCAGAAGAACGCTGCCGAGCAGCTTGCTGCAAAACAGTCTGCCCTTCAAGAGAACAACCGTACACAGATGGACGAACTGTTGAAACCAATCAAAGAACAGTTTGCAGAGTTCAAGAAGTCTGTCGATGAAAGTAAAACACAGAACGAAGTAAACAAAAAAGAATTGCAGTCAACCTTCGAAGCGACAATGAGACTGTTTCAGCAGGAGCAACAGCAAGCCGTATCGTCCATTAAAGAGCAGACGCAGCGCATAGGGTCTGATGCGGCAAACCTTACGAAAGCCCTTAAAGGAGAGAGCAAAACACAGGGTGATTGGGGCGAGATGGTGCTCGAAACATTATTGGAGAACAGCGGACTTCAAAAGGGAGAAGAGTTCTTTGTGCAGGAAAATGTGAAGGATGAGGAAGGAAACAACTATCGCCCAGATGTGATAGTGCGTTTTCCCGAAGGCCGTTCTGTCGTCATAGATTCGAAAGTTTCGCTTAAATCATACGCCGAAGCAGTAGCTGCCGAAGACGATTCGGAACGCGAACGCCTGCTGAAAGAACATGCAAGGAGCGTCAGAAAGCATGTTGACGAGCTTGCCGGAAAGAGCTACGAGAAGCTCGTCAGCGACGTTATAGGATTTGTCCTGATGTTCATTCCTAACGAAAACAGCTATATATCGGCAATGAAACAGCAGCCCGATCTGAGTCGTTATGCTTATCAGAAACGCATAATAATAATCTCGCCGAGCAATCTTATGATGGCACTTCAACTGGCATACAACCTTTGGCAGTATGACAGACAGAGCAAGAATGTTGAGAAGATAGTGAAAACGGCATCCGATTTATATGATAAAGTTGCGGGATTTTCAGATACTTTCACCGATATAGAAGGGCAGATAGACAAGCTCAACAAGACATTCGTAAAGGCGAAAGAGCAGCTTTATGAAGGAAAAGGAAACGTGATGCGTCGAGTTGAGAACCTGAAATCGCTGGGCGTAACGCCTAAGAAGCAGATAAAATCTCTGGAAGATACGGAAGAATAGACTTTGATTATAAATGTATAAAAAAACAGGATTTCAGAAATGAAATCCTGTTTTTGTTTGTCCCTACACGTAGTTTTTAAGCCCATGCGAAACAGCCGTTAAAGTATTGTTTTTCAAAAGCTATCCTTTTAGCGCGCAAAAGTTATTGTTTTGCACGATGAAAGTTATCCTTTTGCAATGCAACTAATCAAAGAAAATGAAGAAAGGCAGAAGTTGTTGCAAACTAACTGATAATGAGGGGGAAACGGAATGATTTGCATAAAAATGCCCTGTTCGTAAAGGGCAGTAATATGCAGATTTAGGCAGAAGTTCAGTTACTAAACCGTTACCCGATTTTACCATAGGTAACGATGGAGTAATATTCGGTAACTGAATTATTTTCGCTCGTGTGGCT
>CALGRN010000263.1 GCA_937880835.1 uncultured Prevotella sp.
CCTTGTTCTTAACCACTTTCACACGCACTTGATTGCCTATGGGCTGGTCTCCGTCTTTCAGAGTGGTGACCTTGCGTATATCGAGACGCACACTTGAATAGAACTTCAATGCGTTACCTCCCGTAGTTGTTTCGGGATTACCGAACATTATACCGATTTTCTCGCGCAACTGGTTGATGAATATGCATGTAGTATTGGTTTTGCTTATCGTAGAAGTAAGCTTTCGCAGAGCCTGACTCATAAGTCTTGCCTGCAATCCTACGTTGTTATCACCCATATCTCCTTCTATTTCTTTCTTCGGAGTGAGTGCTGCAACGGAGTCAACAACAAGAATGTCGATTGCCGAAGAACGTATGAGCTGGTCTGCTATTTCAAGTGCCTGCTCTCCATTATCGGGCTGCGAAATCCAAAGATTATCCACATCGACACCCAGTTTTGCAGCATAAAACCTGTCGAAAGCATGTTCCGCGTCTATGAAAGCCGCAATACCGCCTGCTTTCTGAGCCTCTGCAATAGCATGAATGGCAAGAGTTGTCTTACCGGAAGACTCCGGTCCGTATATCTCGATTATTCTTCCGCGAGGATAACCTCCTACTCCGAGAGCCACGTCAAGCCCTATACTGCCCGTATGTATTACGTCAACCTGTTCTATTTTCTCGTCTCCGAGTTTCATAATAGAACCTTTTCCGAAATCTTTTTCTATCTTAGACATTGCCGCTTGCAGTGCTTTCAACTTGCCTTCCTGCGAGTTTTGCAATGCTTCTTCTTCTTTTTTCACCATATTATATATATATGTTTGCGGACATTTATGCAACATCTTCATACCGTATGCAACAATATGTCCATTTATTATTTAAATAATCGTATCGAAAAACGGATTATAATTCCAAATCTCCGTCAAACACTTCCGTCCAAGGAAGCCCTTGTTTGTTAAGTTCTTCCATAAAAGGATCTGGGTCAAAGTCCTCAACATTCCACACACCGGGCTTTCTCCAAAGACCTTT
>CALGRN010000264.1 GCA_937880835.1 uncultured Prevotella sp.
CGGCCGATAGACATGGCGGCACCGTCCTGGTCCTTCACGGCTCCCAGGTAGCCGAAGTAGGTCCACTGTACGGCCTCGCGAGCGTTGGTGGCGGGCTTGCTGACGTCGAAGCCGTAGGCAGCACACATCTTCTCGAACTGCTTGAGAGCCTTGATCTGCTCAGCAACCTCCTCACGGAGACGGATAACGGGCTCGGTCATATCGCCGAAACCGATATTCTGATCCTTATCGTTCTGCTTCTTTTCGATGAGGTAATCAACACCGTAAAGAGCTACACGACGATAGTCGCCTACGATACGTCCACGACCATAAGTATCTGGAAGACCTGTGATGATGTGGTTTGAACGGCACTTTCTGATTTCCTCATCATCCTTTCCGATTGTCTCGTAGTTTATTATCAGGCGGCTGCGACGTAATTCCGGCAATATGCCATCTGCGAGTTCGCGAAATCCTTCGCTCATATTTCTTATCTGTTGTTCACGCTCTTGCGGATCTTTATACATGGAGAGAACACGCAATATCACATCTTTGTCCTGTATGTTTGACGCCTTCACGAGTGTTTGAAAGCCCTCCCAGTCCTGCGCTGTGTATCTTGCGTCAACGTAAGCATTCATTTTATTGTTTTTAAGAGTGTTCTTTACATAATCCTCCGATACGTCTTGTCGTTTGCTTGCGAGCTTGTCGTTGAAGTCAACACCGCCGTCGGGAGAAGCATAAGCCCGTACTTCCACATTGCGCAGGTTAAGTTGTTCTCTGTCGTCGTTTATCTTTTTCAAGAGTCTTACGAACTCTGTTACGGAGTTGTTTTTCAACTCGCTCTTTCTGATATTAGCCTGATTGATCAGGAATTTCACGTTAGCTTCCTGCTTCAATGCCTTCACTCTCTGGAAAGAATCAGGCGCAATGCAACCTCCAGCATTCATTAATGTGCGGCGATATAGTTCGGATGTGGTTATAACACCATTTGCAACTTTCACCGAAGGGACATCTGTTTTCTTTGAACCGCGATGCACATTGAATGAAAGATACATCTCGCTGTTCTGCATTTCGGGTTCGTATTTGAATGCTGTTTTCATTGTATAATGTCCTCCGATGCGATAAGAGATGGTCTGATTGTTGCCCATCACGTTCTCACCTTGAAAACTTGCACTCTCTCCTTTTATAACCTTGCCGCTGCTGCAACGCAGTTCCGGTATGACGGTTACGGTGGCGTTTCGCTTCATGTATTTTTCCGGGAACGAGCCGTTTATTGTTGCAGTGACTTCTCCTCCGCGTGTTTCGAGCGGATTTGGAACAACTGTGAAGTTGTCAGACGATAATGCGCCCATCTTAGAACACGATGAGAGAATGAATAAAATTAATGCTAATGGAAGTAATATTAGATTTTTACGCATAGATAAAGAAGTTTTGTGGAAGTGCCGCGAGCGGGACTCGAACCCGCACAGCCATTACTGGCCAAGGGATTTTAAGTCCCTCGTGTCTACCAATTCCACCATTGCGGCAACTTATGTTTATAAAAATAGAGCGGAAAACGGGACTCGGACCCGCGACCCCAACCTTGGCAAGGTTGTGCTCTACCAACTGAGCTATTTCCGCAGAATTAGCGGATGCAAAGATAGTTGAAATCTTTTAAACACCAAACTATTTAGCACATTTTAATTGTTTAGTTATGTACTATGAGCATATAGTCGGTGTTAGAAGTCCTGTAACGTATCAGTTTCCTTGTTCCTTCGCCTTTAACGACCACTCCTCCGTTGTTCAAGTCGTATGAATTTCCGCAGGTATTGCAGTGCACCCAATGTCCGTTGTTAGTCCAAGACAATTCTTTGTAAATGCCGTTTTCTTTGAAACAGTAAGGGCACATGCCGTCGTAGGCATACAGTTTGCCGTCGCCGAGAGTTCCGTAACCTATAATCAGCTTGTTATATACGCCCAAAGCGTATGTCTGGCGTATCTCTCTTTCTGTCGTTATCTTTTCTTTTTCTCGTGTCTTGCCGTCGTTCAGTTCAGACTTTACATATCTTATTCCCCCTTCAACTGTCGTCTCCACCTTTACGAAAGTGCCTGATGCAAGAGGGTTGAGCGCGTTTCTTATAATAGATGTGTTGTGAATGTTTGTGTCGAAACTGAAATAACAAAGATAATTGTCGTATTCATTTTCGGTTTCAGAACATGACACGAGCGACATAATAATTGTGAACAGCAAGGCTGTTATAGAAGTTTTTTTCATTTGTTTCAAGCTAAAATAGATAACCATAATATAAGTATTGAAAATCAGACAGTTGGAAACGGCGTTTCAAAAGTTATTGTTTTGCACTGCAAAAGTTATCCTTTTGGTGTGCAAAAGCGTTACTTTTGAAATGCAGTGTTCATTCAACGATAATGCATCGGCTTTTCCGTCGCAGAACAATATAAATGAGAATTAATTCCTGTTTGTATAAACGGCAGACTTATTTGGCGGAAAACTTCCATAAAAAAATATTTTGTTCTTAAACTTATTTGCACTATCTTTGCAATCAGTTTATTACCTAATTATAATAAGAAAATATATGATTCTTTTCTTCAAGACTCAAAAAGAGACTGTCATAGCAACAGAAGTAGAAAAGCAACTCAATGAAAATGAGATAGAAGAGCTTTGTTGGCTCTATGGCGATGCTACGCTTATAGACGCCCAGAGGATAGACGGTTTCTTTGTAGGACCGCGCCGTGAGATGATAACTCCGTGGAGTACGAATGCCGTTGAGATTACACAAAACATGAGTCTTGGCGGCATTTTGCGTATAGAGGAATATTTTCCGGTGAGCAACAGCGATGCCGAGCACGACCCGATGTTGCAACGTATGTACACAGGACTTGACCAAGACATCTTCAAAGTAAACCGTGAGCCGGAGCCGATAAAATATATTGACGACTTGGAGAAATATAATGAGGAGGAAGGACTTGCGCTTTCGTCCGAAGAAATAGAATATCTGAAAAGCATAGAGAAGCAGAAAGGGCGTCCGCTTACAGACTCCGAGATATTCGGTTTCGCGCAGATCAACTCCGAACACTGCCGCCATAAGATATTCGGAGGAACATTCATAATAGACGGAAAGGAAATGGAGTCGTCGCTCTTCGCGATGATAAAGAAGACCACGAAAGAGCATCCGGGCTGCATCCTGTCTGCATACAAGGACAATGTTGCATTCGCACAAGGTCCGGAAATAGAACAGTTTGCTCCCGAAAACCAGTCAACGAGTGACTATTTCAGAGTAAAGAAGATAGAAAGCGTAATATCGCTGAAAGCAGAAACACACAATTTTCCTACAACGGTAGAACCGTTCAACGGTGCAGCAACAGGCACGGGAGGTGAAATCCGCGACCGTATGGGAGGCGGAACGGGCTCTTGGCCTATTGCCGGAACAGCCGTTTATATGACTGCTTACCCTCGTCTGAAAGGCGGACGCGATTGGGAAGACATCCTGCCGGTGCGCAAATGGCTCTATCAGACTCCCGAACAGATTCTCATCAAGGCTTCAAACGGAGCATCAGACTTCGGAAACAAGTTTGGACAACCGCTCATTACAGGCTCTGTTCTTACGTTCGAGCATCAGGAAGATGGAGGAAAATACGCTTACGACAAAGTGATAATGCTCGCAGGCGGTGTAGGTTACGGAACAAAACGGGATTGCTTGAAGAAAGCACCTCAAAAGGGAAACAAAGTCGTTGTGGTAGGTGGCGACAACTATCGGATAGGACTTGGCGGCGGTTCAGTATCGTCGGTAGATACCGGACGCTATTCAAACGGCATCGAGCTGAATGCCATTCAGCGTGCAAACCCCGAGATGCAGAAGCGAGCTTACAATCTTGTTCGCGCGCTTGCAGAAGAAGAAAACAATCCCGTTGTGTCTATCCACGATCACGGTTCGGCAGGACATCTCAACTGTTTGTCAGAACTTGTAGAGGAATGCGGAGGTAAAATAGACATGGAAAAGCTTCCTGTGGGCGACAAAACTCTATCTGCAAAAGAGATAATAGCCAATGAAAGTCAGGAACGCATGGGGCTTCTCATAGACGAGAAATATCTCGATCATGTGAGCAAAATTGCCGAACGTGAGCGTGCTCCGATGTATGTCGTGGGCGAAACAACAGGCGATGCCCACTTCTCTTTTGTACAACAAGACGGCGTTAAGCCTTTCGATTTGGATGTTGCGCAGATGTTCGGACACTCTCCCGTAACCATAATGCGCGATGAGACCGTTGAACGCACATACGAGAATGTCGATTATACCATTGATAAGATAGACGAATATGTAAGCAGAGTGCTGCAATTAGAGGCTGTTGCATGCAAAGATTGGCTTACGAATAAGGTTGACCGTTCGGTAACTGGAAAGGTGGCACGTCAGCAATGTCAAGGAAAGATACAACTGCCTTTGTCAGACTGCGGTGTCGTAGCATTAGACTATCGTGGAAAGAAAGGCATTGCCACTGCGCTCGGACATGCTCCGCAGGCAGGATTAGCATCGCCGGAAGCAGGCTCTGTATTATCTGTTGCCGAGTCGCTCACCAACATTGTGTGGACACCTTTGACCAACGGACTTGGCGGAGTGAGCCTTTCTGCAAACTGGATGTGGCCCTGTCGCAGCCGAAAAGGAGAAGATGCACGCCTCTATAATGCCGTTAAAGCATTGTCTGATTTCTGTTGCGAGATAGGCGTAAACGTGCCTACGGGCAAAGATTCGCTTTCTCTCAGCCAGCAATATCCCAACGGCGAAAAGATAATATCGCCCGGAACGGTTATCGTTACAAGCGGAGGAGAAGTTTCAGACATAAAAAAGACGGTTTCACCGGTAATAGTAAACGACAAGAGATCATCACTTTATTATATCGATTTCAGTTTCGATGCACAACGACTTGGTGGTTCTGCATTCGCACAAAGTCTTGGAAAGATAGGCAGCGACGTTCCTACCGTAAAGAATGCGAACTACTTTGCCGATTGCTTCGAAGCCGTTCAAGAACTCATAAAAAACGGTCGTATAATGTCAGGGCATGATATCAGTGCGGGAGGAATCATAACGACACTGCTTGAAATGTGCTTCGCCAATACCGAAGGAGGTATCCATGTCAATCTGCACGACATAGAAACGACAGACATTATAAAGGCTCTCTTTGCCGAAAATCCCGGTGTCGTGATACAAGTAAGCGACAATTACAAGCAGGAAATCAAAGATTTCTTCGACAAACGAGGCATCGGATATGCCAAGATAGGATACCCGACACCTGGCGACAGACATCTTGTAATAGTGAAAGACCAATTCAAGCATGAGTTTGATATCGAAGCATTGCGCGACGTTTGGTATGAAACATCGTATCTGCTCGACTGCAAGCAGAGCATGAACGGAATGGCAAAGAAACGCCTTACCAATTATAAAAAGCAGCCGATAGAGATGAAGTTCAACAAGAATTTCACCGGAAAACTGTCTCAATACGGACTTAATGCCGATAGAAAGAATGACGCGAAACGTCCGAATGCAGCGATAATACGTGAGAAAGGAACAAACGGAGAGCGCGAAATGGCGTACTCTCTCTATCTTGCAGGCTTCAACGTGAAAGACGTTATGATGACAGACTTGATAAGCGGACGTGAAAATCTGGAAGACATAAATATGATAGTGTTCTGCGGTGGTTTCTCAAACAGCGACGTACTCGGCAGCGCAAAGGGTTGGGCAGGAGCATTCCTGTATAATCAGAAGGCAAAAGAAACGCTGGATAAGTTCTACGCAAGAGAAGACACTTTAAGTCTCGGAATATGCAACGGATGTCAGCTTATGGTGGAATTGAACCTGATAAACCCCGAACATGAGCATCGCAGTCATCTTTGTCACAACACTTCTAAGAAGTTTGAGAGCTCATTTGTGAGTCTTACTATACCACAGAACGACAGCGTTATGTTTGGAAGTCTGAGCGGAAACAAGCTCGGAATATGGGTAGCACACGGCGAAGGACGTTTCTATATGCCCGAACCGGAAGATCACTACAATGTTGTTGCGAAATACAACTATGCCGAATATCCCGGAAATCCTAACGGAAGCGACTATAATGTTGCAGGTATCTGTTCGAAAGACGGTCGTCATCTTGCTATGATGCCGCATCTCGAACGCTCTGTTTTCACTTGGCAGAACGCTTGGTATCCGTCAGAACGCGCCAACGACGAAGTTACTCCGTGGATAGAAGCGTTTGTAAACGCAAGATTATGGATAGAGAATAAGCAGAAAAAATAAGTTTAGAGGAAATATTCGAGTGGGCAATATATATATCGAGAGTTTCAAAACTTTTTTCAAGATAGGTGCATTCACGCTTGGCGGAGGGTATGCAATGATACCCATAATAGAAGCAGAAGTGGTGGAAAAGAATAAATGGATAGACAAGGAAGAGTTTATCGATCTCATCGCCATTGCTCAAAGTTGTCCGGGAGTGTTTGCCATTAATGTAAGTGTTTTCATCGGATATAAACTTCGTAAGACTCGTGGTGCGTTATGCTCGGCATTGGGAACGGCATTGCCTTCGTTTCTTATAATACTTCTCATAGCAATGTTTTTCCATCAGTTTGAAGACAACAAGGTGGTGGAATCCATATTTCGAGGAATCCGTCCTGCGGTTGTTGCACTAATAGCAGTACCTACTTTCAACCTTGCAAAGAGTGCTCAGATAAACTTTGTCAACTGCTGGATACCCATTGCGAGCGCACTGTTGATATGGGCTTTGGGCGTTAGTCCGGTATGGATTATCATCGCAGCCGCTCTCGGTGGGTTCTTATACGGTAAATTTATAAAACCGACAGAATGATATTCTTATACCTTTTCATTACCTTTTTCCAAATAGGATTATTCGGATTTGGCGGCGGATACGGTATGCTTTCGCTCATACAGACCGAAACAGTAGTTCGTCATGCGTGGCTTTCGTCTGCCGAATTCACTAATATTGTAGCCATAAGCCAGATGACTCCGGGTCCTATCGGCATCAATTCGGCAACCTATTGCGGTTATACAGCAGTGCACAATGCCGGCTATACCGGTCTTATGCCGATGTTGGGGAGCTTTGTTGCCACGTTCGCTCTCGTGCTTCCGTCGTTTATCATGATGATACTCATAAGCAAGATGTTTATGAAATATATGAACACTCCTATCGTACAGAGTGTCTTTACAGGTCTTCGTCCTGCCGTAGTGGGTTTGCTTGCCGCTGCAACCCTGCTGCTCTGCAATGCCGATAACTTTGGTTCGCCAAAGACAAACGCATGGCATTTCTGGATAAGCATTGCGCTTTTCGCTGCCACTTTCGTAGGAACTAAATGGATGAAGATTAATCCTATAAGGATGATAATGTACGCAGCGTTTGCAGGACTTCTGCTGTTGTATTGAAAAAGAAAAGATATTCCAAATACATTTTAATAAGAAAAAGAGATGAAGAAGAATTTAATAACGTTGTTTTTGGCTTTAACGGCAATCTCGCTGACAGCACAAAAGAAAGCACCTAATGTGATGCGTTATTTTCTCAGCAACGGTAAGACGCAGGATGTCAAGTTGTCGCAATTAGAGAAAATAACAAAGATAGGTACTGTCGCTATAAAAAACATTATGTCGGACGGTACTCATTACGACTTCACACTTGCACAAGTGGACAGTATCGTGCTTGTTTACGATGAAAACGAGGATAAACCTGATGCAGGAAACATCAACAGAAACACCGATGCACGCGCAATGCTGCTTGAATTTCCGCGTCTTAAAGGAGGCGAAAACAACTTGCTCGTGATTCATTCCACTACCCAATACGGCATCACTTATTCGCTTGAATGGGATTGCGAGAAACGCTCTCAGCGTTGGACTTGCTTTCAGATGCACAACGGCTTGCCTGATAATAAAGTAGGAAGAAATGGCGGTTGGCAGGACGACAAGCTTATTCCGAAGCAATATCGTACCCATTCGTCGGAGTATTCAGGTACTCCATTCTCTCGCGGACACATGTGTGCGTCAAACGACAGACAGAGTTCAAAGGAGCAAAACCATCAGACTTTCATAATGAGCAACATACATCCGCAGTATCAGAAACATAACGGTGTGCTTTGGAGTAATCTCGAATCGAAAGTGCAAGGTATGGACAGAGCCGATTTCCGCGATACTCTTTACGTCGTGAAAGCAGGAACTATTGACAAGGAAGACCAACTATTGCCAAAGACAACCACAGGATTGCTCGTGCCGGGATATTTCTATATGGCTGTTCTCTGCGTGAAAGACAAGCAGTATAAGGCAATAGCTTTCTGGACAAAGCATGAG
>CALGRN010000265.1 GCA_937880835.1 uncultured Prevotella sp.
AAATCTTACCTTCATTTTAAGAAAATGGCAGATAGAAAAGTAAGAGTGCGTTTTGCACCAAGCCCGACAGGGCCATTGCATATCGGCGGTGTACGTACCGCCCTTTATAATTATTTGTTCGCACGTCAGAATGGCGGCGATATGATTTTCAGAATAGAAGATACTGACTCCAACCGGTTTGTTCCCGGTGCGGAGGAATACATAATAGAATCGTTCCGTTGGTTAGGAATTAAGTTTGACGAAGGTGTAAGTTTCGGTGGAGAACATGGTCCTTACAGGCAAAGTGAGCGTAAAGACATATATAAAAAGTATGTGGAACTTCTCATCGAAGAAGGAAAAGCTTATTATGCTTTCGATACTCCCGAAGAACTGGATGCTAAACGCAACGAGACAGAAAACTTCCAATATGATGCCCATACGCGTATGCAGATGCGCAATTCGCTTTCAATGGAACGTGAAGAATGGGAGCAAATGATTGCCGATAACGAGCAATATGTGGTTCGTTTCAAAATAGAACCGGGTCAGGAAGTACATATTAACGACATGATACGTGGCGAAGTGATTATAAAAAGCGACATTCTTGACGATAAAGTGTTGTATAAGAGTGCCGACGAACTGCCTACTTATCATCTCGCAAACATTGTGGACGACCATCTTATGGAGATTTCTCATGTGATAAGAGGGGAGGAATGGTTGCCGAGCGCACCGCTTCACGTGCTTCTGTACAAAGCTTTCGGTTGGGAAGAAACAATGCCAAAGTTCGCTCATCTTCCGCTTCTTCTGAAACCGGAAGGTAAAGGAAAGCTGTCAAAAAGAGACGGAGACAGATTAGGTTTTCCTGTTTTTCCGTTGGAATGGCATGACCCTAAGACTGACGAAGTAAGCAGCGGATACCGTGAAAGCGGATATTTCCCGGAGGCAGTAGTTAATTTTCTCGCTTTATTAGGTTGGAATCCGGGTACTGAACAAGAGCTTTTCTCATTGGAAGAGCTTGTAAATACGTTCGACATAACAAAATGTTCGAAGTCCGGCGCACGTTTCGATTACCAGAAAGGAATATGGTTCAACCACGAATATATACTTCGCAAAAGTAATGAAGAGATAGCTCTTTTGTTTGCTCCGATAGTGGCTAACAACGGTATAGACGAGAGTATGGAGCGTATAACGACGGTTGTTTCGATGATGAAAGACAGAGTTAACTTTGTACATGAACTTTGGGAGCTGTGCTCTTTCTTCTTCATTGCACCTACTAAATATGACGAAAAGACCGTGAAAAAACGCTGGAAAGAAGACTCTGCAAAGGTTATGGGAGAGCTTGCAGATGTACTTGAAGGCATAGAAGACTTTTCGGTAGAGGGTCAAGAATCGATAGTCATGGAATGGGTTGAGCGTAACGGCTATAAACTCGGTGATGTAATGAATGCCTTCCGTCTCACTCTCGTGGGCATAGGCAAAGGCCCCGGAATGTTTGATATATCGGCTTTCTTGGGTAAGGAGGAGACTTTGAGAAGACTGAGACATGCAATAGAGGTGCTTGGAAACGCCTCATGAACCCTTGAAAGTTCAGGAGAATAACGATTGCAGGATAAGTTGCATGTATTGAAACAATGACAAACAAACACATACAGAACTTCTTTGCCGGCTCTATCGGAATATTATAAAAGAACAACCTCTGATGTATAATCTCGTAATATACATATATCTATTTGGCGTTGCAGTTTACAGTCTTTTCAACAAGAAAGTCCGTAAGATGTGGAAAGGTGAGCGTGATGCTTTCCGCGTACTACGTGAGAATGTCGATTGCAATGCTGATTATGTTTGGTTTCATGCTGCTTCACTTGGAGAATTTGAACAAGGACGACCTATTATTGAAAGTTTCAGACGCAAATATCCGGAATATAAGATTCTCCTTACATTCTTTTCGCCTTCCGGATATGAAGTCCGCAAGAACTACGAGAATGCCGATATCATTTGTTATCTGCCTTTGGACACTCCGTTGAATGCCGAACGGTTCTTGCGTCTGATACATCCCCGAATGGCTTTTTTCATAAAATACGAGTTCTGGTATAACTATCTGCACATTCTTAAACATCGTAACGTTCCGGTATATAGTGTGAGCAGCATCTTCCGTCCTGAACAAGTGTTCTTTCGCAGTTATGGAAAACAATACGGAAAGGTGCTCAAATGTTTTACCCATTTCTTTGTCCAGAACGAAATAAGCAAGCAGCTTCTATCTACGTTGAATATAAACAATGTCACCATTACGGGCGATACACGCTTCGATCGTGTGCTTCAAATAAAGGATGCAAGCAAGATTCTCCCGATAGTGAAAGCATTCAAGCAAGACAAAAAAGTATTTGTGGCAGGTTCGAGTTGGTCTCCCGACGAGGATATATTCATCAAATACTTCAATGATTGCAAAGATTGGAAATTGATAATTGCACCTCATGTCATAGGAGAAGAACATCTGCGACAAATAGAATCGAAAACCGAGAGAAAGACACTGCGCTACACAAAGGCTACGGAAGAAACGGCAAGAGAGGCAGATTGTCTTATAATAGACTGTTTCGGATTGCTTTCAAGCATCTATCATTACGGTGAAACAGCATATATAGGAGGAGGTTTCGGAGCGGGAATACACAACGTGCTTGAAGCGGCAGTGTGGAACATACCTGTTATTTTCGGTCCAAATAATCAACGTTTTCAAGAAGCGCAGGATTTATTAGAAGAAAAAGGAGCGTTTGAGATAAACGATTATGAAAGTTTTAAACGCATCATGGACTCTTTCATTGCTGACATAGAAACCGCAAAGAAGAGCGGAGATAGTGCAGGAAACTATGTGAAATCGCGTTCAGGAGCTACTGAACACATCCTTTCTTTTATAGACAGACACTTGTCTGAGCGACAAAAATAGATTTTCAGATAAGGATTACCGTCGTGCCTTATCAATAATGAAATTCGTTAAACGAATTTCAGTTGTACGGTAATCTGAATTGCAGCAATACCTTTTTGCAGTTTTAAAGTTCTGAGACAACATTATTGCGATGAACTCAAATTAACGTAGCGGAAAATAATAAGTATCTGAAACGTATTTCAATAGTTATTGTTTTGCATCCTGAAAGCTATTGTTTTACGATGCGAAAGTTATCCTTTTGCAATGCAAAACAATAACTATTGAAAAGCCGTTTGTAACGTCTTGATTTTCAATATAGAACAAAGCGGAGTATTATTTGTGTTGATTACGCATGCGGAAGT
The DNA here is from genome assembly GCA_937880835.1 of uncultured Prevotella sp. GTDB lineage: Bacteria > Bacteroidota > Bacteroidia > Bacteroidales > Bacteroidaceae > Prevotella. The sequence continues at coordinate 3,256 of CALGRN010000265.1, forward strand.
GCTATGCAATGTGTTCATATAAACTGCAAACAAATGACAGTCGGCATATAACAGCCGCATTATTTTTGCATGAATTTATCTTGCTTATATTGATAATACGACTGTAAACAAATCTTTTATTAATGTATTCAGATGTGTTTTTTCACATAAGGGCATAAAAAAAGGAGTACCGCTGTACTCCAACCTTTGTTAACCTTAAATCTAATACTATGAAAAACACGATGCAAAGATAACGGTAATCCTTGCATCGTGCAAATTTATTATGAAATAATTTCAATGTTAAAGCATTTTATTGATTTACATCAAGACTTCTTTGTCTTATGTGTCATTATATCAAGTACATACCTATCTGTTTCGTCCATTCCGTATTTTCCTATCTCAACAAGGTTTTGTATGCTTTTATCAACATCGTCATCCACTATTCCTTCGACGGAAGTTACATACTTGTTCTGACTCGCGAGCATTGCACTCATAACGGCAGTGCTTACTCCCGTAGTCAGTTTAAGAGCACAACTGGGCTTTGCTCCGTCGCATATCATACCCGTAAGATTGGCAATCATGTTCTTCACAGAATAGCATATCTGGTCGTAAGAACCTCCCATTAGATATGTAATACCCACGCTGCTGCCCGTGCTTGCTACAACACAACCGCACAATGCAGATAAAGAACCGAGATGTTGCTTTATGTATATGGCGGAGAGATTGCTGAGAATGAGTGCACGTATGAGTTCTTCCTCAGTGTTATGGTTTTCTTCTGCGAACACGACAACCGGCATTGTGGTGCATATTCCTTGATTTCCGCTTCCGCTGTTGCTCATGACCGGCACCATGGCACCTGCCATTCGGGCATCGCATGCGCAGCTTGTTCGTGAGAGAATATGCGAGAAAATGCTGTCGCCTAATATTCCTTTGCCAAGCGGACTGCACATTGTCTTGCCCAATCCGTGACCGTAATTGTCTTTCAGACCGGCTTCGGCAGCTGCCGAGTTCAATCGTTTGGCTTCGAGAATGAATTCCAGATTTTCTATATCCTCTGTTGTTGCAAACTCATATACCTTATCTAATGTTAGCTTGATATCATCTGTCGATACAGCCTCTGCACTGCAAGCCTCGCGAGAAAGAAGCACTTCGTCGTCGCGTCTTAAATATATGAAGTTCGTATGACTGCCCTTTATTATCGCCTGCGACTCATGTTCTCCGGCATTGCATGTCACCTTTATATATAGTTTATCTGTGTCTTCTTTCTCCAATTCTATATGTATCCTGTTTTCGGCAATATATTTCTTGCCTTCTTCCACAGCCTTCTTGTCGGAATCTTTCAATACTTCCAGCTGCAATTCTGCCTTTCCTACAAGCGCACCCAATGCAACTGCAATGGGCAATCCTACCATATTAGTACCGGGAATGCCTACTCCCATAGCGTTTTTCAGAATGTTTGCACTAAGATGTAATGTTATTTTTTCCGGCAAAACGCCTAATAATTCTCTTGCTTTTGCAACACATAAAGCCACCGCAATAGGCTCTGTGCAACCTATTGCCGGCACAACCTGACGGTGAATAAGCTTTAATATCGCTTTTCTTTCATTAGATGTTAACATAAATAGACCTATAAACAAATAAATTTATGATGCAAAATTATAAATAAAATATTAAATACGGTGTTTTAAAAGGAAAAAATTGCCGACTTGAAAAAAAATAACTATCTTTGCATCGGAAAATATAATGAGGTTATTAGGATAAGGAATTCCGGCATTGGAATATGTCGGAATTCTATTTGTTTTATTATCCTCGAATAAAAAACGAAAAACTTTTAAAAAATAAATTGATTATGGCTTACATGTCACAAGAGGGTTACGACAAGCTCGTAGCCGAACTACAACAGCTCGAATCGGTAGAGCGTCCTAAGGCTTCTGCTGCTATTGCTGAGGCTCGCGACAAAGGAGATCTGAGCGAGAACTCTGAGTATGATGCAGCCAAAGAAGTACAGGCACACTTAGAAGACAAGATTAACAGAATGAAACAGACTATCGCAGAGGCAAAGATAGTTGATGTTTCACGTCTCAGTACAGATGCCGTGCAGATTCTATCTAAGGTTGAAATGACCAATATGAGCAACAATTCAAAGATGACTTACACCATTGTGAGCGAAAGCGAGGCTGATTTGCGTGAAAACAAGATATCAATTAAAACGCCGATTGCACAGGGACTGCTCAACAAGAAGGTAGGTGATATTGTGGAAATCAAAATCCCTCGCGGAACGATAAAGCTGCGCATAGACTCTATAACCATCGAATAAGCGCGGCGGTTGTCGTGTGTTTAGACAATCAGTTCTGCTCCATTGGCTCGCAATATCGGTAAACTAATAATTCAAAAACTTATAATATGGGTATCTTTTCAAAAATAGCGGCGGGTGAAATTCCCAGCTACAAATGTGCGGAAAGCGATAAATTTTATGCTTTTCTCGATATAAATCCGTTGGTAAAGGGGCATACTCTGGTTATACCACGTCGTGAAACAGACTATATTTTTGATATGGAGGATGATGAAATTGCTGAATTTCAGGTGTTCGCAAAGAAGGTTGCGATAGCCTTAAAGAATGCTTTCCCATGTATAAAAGTAGGTCAGGCGGTTCTCGGACTTGAAGTTCCGCATGCTCATATACATCTTGTTCCTATGCAATCTGAGAAAGATTTGAACTTCTCTAATGAGAAATTAAAGTTGAACGAGGAAGAATTTAAGGAAATATCAAGCAGAATTTACGCTGAATTTCAGAAGCTATGACCTCTTTGGAGACATAGTTTCATGAAATGAACGATATGAAAATAGCGATTGAAAGACATTTTTCAGCCTTTCAATCGCTATTTTCTTTTATCACTTTGATATTGTTTTAATAAATAATATATTCTTATATCTGTTTATAATATATGAAAAGTCAGCATGGAATATTCGTTTCCATGCTGACTTTTTATATTCATCCCATCCCTTATTATTACAAGTTCGGATTAATCTTATTCCACTCTTCTATCGCCGGAACGATGTTAAGTGTCACGAGTTCGTCTCTCATCTTGCAGAGATGCTCATAACTTGCATCGAGCTTTGCCATTTCTTCCGTCGTTCCTTCGGGCACTTCAAAGTGTGCTCCCGTTGTGTCGAGAGTAGTCTTCATAGCCATCATTATGTGGTTGTACTTATCCGTCTTCACATAAGTTCCTACGGGGAAGCGGAACGGTTCGCCGCCCATTACTGAGCGAATCATCTCAACTGAGAGATAGGAAGGACTCTGGAAAGAAGAACGTCCTCTCAGTTTTATGATGTTTGCACCGCCCTTTGTAACGTCGGTTTTCATCTGTTCCCACTCTTCAACCGTAAATTCGGGAGTTCCGATGATGCCCGAAAGCGGTCTGCCTGCTATTGTAACGTGAGAGCCGTAAACTGCCATCTGCTCGCCATGTCCTCCGTAAGTGGCACATCCCTTTATTTCGCTCTGCATAACGTTGAACTTCTTTGCAAGCGCACTTTGAAGACGCGTGGTGTCCAATGCTGCCAATGTAGTAACCTGAGAAGGTTTCAGACCTGAATAAAGCAGCGTCACAAGACCCGTCAAATCGGCAGGATTGAAGATTATAACCACATGCTTCACGTCAGGACAATAAGTCTTTATATCCTTTCCGAGAGTCTCTGCAATCTCGCAGTTTCCCTTCAAAAGGTCTTCACGAGTCATTCCCTCTTTTCTCGGAGCACCTCCTGATGATATGATGTATTTGGCATTTGTGAACGCCTCCTTTACATCAGTGGTCGCCGTTATGTTTACATCTTCAAAACCACTCTGGCGCATTTCCTCCGCAACACCTTCGGGAGAGAACACGTCATAAAGGCAAATCTCTTTTGTAAGTCTCATCATCAGAGCCGTCTGAACCATGTTTGAACCAATCATTCCGGCAGCGCCGACGATAGTAAGTTTCTCGTTAGTTAGAAATTCCATAATCTTATTATTAAATGTTGTTTAAATTGTTATATCCAAGTACGATTGCAAAGTTAGCAAAAAAAGCCCTAAACGTGACTATTGCATTGCATTTAATTTGTTATTAATTGCAAAATAACGGTATCTTAAAGCGATGTTCAAAGAAATTAAATAAGCAGAATTTCAGCCGCATGAAAACAGAGAATACGAAACGCGCTCATTCCTTTAAATCTCCCGTCAGTATCACTCTGAATATCAAGCGTTTACATTCTGCATTCCAAAACAATAACTTTTGCAATGCAAAACAATAGCTTTCAGAACGCGAAAGTTATCCTTTTACAACGCAAAACGATAACTTTTGAAATGCAGGTTAAAAGAAACAGCATTTCAAAAACCGTCTTCTTGCTTTTTTATATGCATTTCTCTGTATAATACTTGCAATATTTTCTATATCGGAATATACTTAAAATACTAACGATTTATTTTATCAAAAAAGACAATTAAAAATTTGGTTGATATGCTATTTTTCGTTAACTTTGCAGCCGTTTAGCAAAATAGACATTTAAAATAGTTGAATGAAGAATGACAAAATGAATAACCAGTACCGTGTGAACGAACAAATTCGTGTACGGGAAGTCCGCATAGTAGGTGACAGCGGTTCAATGGTAATACCTACACGACAAGCTTTAGACATGGCACATCAGCAGGGAGTAGATCTCGTAGAGATATCTCCTAATGCCCAACCGCCTGTTTGTCGTCTCATAGACTATTCTAAATTCCTCTATCAGCAGAAGAAACGCGCAAAGGAACTTAAACAAAAACAAGTGAAGGTTGATGTCAAGGAAATACGTTTCGGACCTCAAACTGACGAACACGACTATAAGTTCAAGCTGAAACATGCACAGGAATTTCTTGAAGAAGGAAACAAAGTGCGTGCATACGTTTTTTTCAGAGGACGCTCTATTCTGTTCAAAGAACAAGGCGAAGTATTGCTTCTGCGTTTTGCAAACGACCTCGAAGAGTATGGAAAAGTTGAGCAACTGCCTAAATTGGAGGGTAAAAAGATGTTCCTGTATATGGCGCCTAAGAAAGTAGGTGTAGCTAAAAAGAGCCAGCAGAAGCGAGATAGCGAGAAGCGAGAAGCAGAAGCAAGAATGGCAGCAGGAAACAATACGGAAGATACAAACGTAGAAAATCCGTCAAACGGAGGTTTGTTGGCTAATGCCAAAATCAGCGATGATGCTCTTAAAATGCTCAAAGGCGAAGAGTAAATAGAAGCAAAAGAATGAAAGAAAAAGTGCGTAACGCCCGGTATATGCGTTGCCACTGCATAAATAAATAACAATTTAAATAATAAAAAAATGCCAAAAGTAAAGACAAATTCCGGTGCTAAGAAGAGATTCAGATTTACCGGTACTGGTAAGATTAAAAGACATCGCGCTTACCATAGTCATATTCTGACTAAGAAAACAAAGAAACAAAAGAGAAATCTTGTTCATCAAACGATTGTTGACAGAACTAACTTGAAGCAGGTACGTGACTTGCTTTGTCTTCGTTAAATTTTAGTCGAACTTTTTAAAAGGAGAAAAAACTATGCCAAGATCAGTAAATCATGTTGCTTCAAGAGCAAAAAGAAAGAGAATCTTAAAGCTCACAAGAGGTTATTTTGGAGCTAGAAAGAATGTTTGGACGGTAGCAAAAAACACTTGGGAAAAGGGTTTGACTTACGCTTACCGCGATCGTCGTAATAAGAAACGCAACTTCCGTTCATTATGGATACAGCGTATAAATGCGGCAGCACGTTTAGAAAATATGAGCTATTCTACACTTATGGGTGCTTTACATAAAGCAGGAATCGAGATTAACCGTAAGGTTCTCGCAGACTTAGCAGTAAACAATCCTGAGGCTTTTAAAGCAATAGTAGATAAGGTGAAGTAAAATTCAATCATTTATAAGTATAAAAAAAGCTACGTCAATATTTTAATTTTGATGTAGCTTTTTTTGTTTTTATATCTATAAAACAGACGTTTCACATACTTGAAATTAGTTCTGTTATTCATTATATTGCATAAAAAAGACTTGAAGGCATTTCGTTTTATACCTTCAAGTCTTATTGATTTATACTTTTATATTTAAAATTTTCCTCTTTATTTCAGTTGAGGTGAAACTTTAAACAGATGTTTATCAGTATGCGAAAAGCGGATAGTCTTTCATCGTTGCGTTTACTTTCTCGCGTACACGTGCTATAACTTTGTCATCTTCCGGAGAGTTAAGAACCTCTTCAATGAGGTTTGCTACAAGAATCATCATATCTTCTTTTGCTCCACGAGTTGTCATAGCAGCCGTTCCGAGACGGAAACCTGATGTCTGGAGTGTCGATTCGCAGACCGGATGTCTGGAACGGACTGCGTGTGTCGAACGGAACCATATTCTTATTCACCGTTATGTCTGCTGCAACAAGAGCATTTTCTGCAACTTTACCTGTCAAATCAGGATATTTGCTGCGCAAGTCAACAAGCATAGAGTGGTTATCTGTACCTCCGCTTACGATATCGAAGCCTCTGTTAACCAACTCTTGTGCAAGAACAGAAGCGTTTTTCTTTACTTGTGAAGCGTATTCTTTCCACTCCGGTTGCAGGTTTTCGCCGAAAGCGACAGCCTTAGCAGCTATTACATGCTCCAAAGGACCACCCTGTGTTCCCGGGAATACGGCAGAATTGAGCAGCATACTCATCTTCTTCAACTCGCCTTTCTTTGTAACTTCTCCCCAAGGATTATCAAAGTCTTTACCCATGAGAATAATACCTCCGCGAGGACCGCGCAGAGTTTTGTGTGTGGTAGAAGTAACGATGTGAGCATATTTCAATGGATTATCGAGCAGACCGGCTGCAATCAGGCCTGCCGGATGAGCCATATCTACCAAGAATATTGCACCTACTGCGTCTGCAATTTCACGCATACGCTTGTAATCCCACTCACGGCTGTAGGCAGAACCACCACCGATGATCAATTTAGGCTTCTCACGCATTGCTACCTCCTCCATCTCGTCGTAGTCTACGCGACCAGTCTCTTTGTTGAGGTGGTAAGCTTAGGTTTATGTTCGTGCGCAAGTTTTTCCATTTCATCATAGTCCACGCGACCTGTTTCCTTGTTGAGATTATATCCCACCGGACGATATAATATGCCCGATGTGTTGACTGCACTTCCATGTGACAAGTGACCACCATGATCAAGATTTAATCCCATGAATGTGTCACCCGGTTTGAGACATGCCAACAACACCGCAGCATTAGCTTGTGCACCGGAGTGCGGCTGAACGTTTGCAAACTCAGCTCCGAATAGTTTCTTTACTCTTTCGCGTGCCAAATCTTCAACTATATCGACAACTTCGCAACCGCCATAGTAGCGTTTTCCGGGAAGTCCTTCTGCATACTTGTTTGTCAGGTATGAACCCATAGCCTGCATAACTTCATCACTCACGAAGTTCTCAGAGGCAATCAATTCCATTCCTTTTAATTGGCGTTGGTGCTCTCTTTCAATAAGGTCGAAAATCTCTTGATCTCTTTTCATATAAGTATTATATTTGATGTTAATTCTAATTCTTTTACGGTTGGCAAATTTAGGTATTTTTTCTTTTACTACCAAAGATAATTATAGAAATTCTATAATATACATGACTTTAACGAATTAAAACACATACAAACATTAAAAAC
>CALGRN010000266.1 GCA_937880835.1 uncultured Prevotella sp.
CCATTGAACTTGTTGCACGTCCGGAAGTAATTGTACGCAAAGCGGTAACATAACCGAACATCTCTGCCAACGGAACCATAGCCTTAACGATACGTGCTCCACTACGGGCTTCGTCCATACCTTCTACTTGTCCGCGACGTTTGTTCAAGTCACCGATAACATCTCCCATGTTCTCCTCAGGAGTAACAACCTCAACTCTCATTATAGGTTCCATAAGAACCGGAGTCGCTTTCGGGCAAGCATTCTTATATGCATTTATTGCAGCAAGCTCAAATGACAGCTGATCAGAGTCCACCGGGTGGAAAGAACCATCGGTAAGAGTAACTTTCAATCCTGTCATAGGATATCCGCCGAGAATACCATTCTTCATCGCGTTATCAAATCCTTTCTGAACAGAAGGAATAAACTCCTTAGGAATATTACCACCTTTAACTTCATTGATGAACTGCAAGTCACCTTCTTTATAATCCTCATCTTTCGGTCCAACCGTAACGATTATGTCTGCAAACTTACCGCGTCCACCACTCTGTTTCTTATAAACCTCACGCAGTGTTACCGGCTGTGTGATTGCCTCTTTATAGTTAACCTGCGGTTTTCCCTGATTACATTCTACCTTGAACTCGCGTTTCAGACGGTCTATGATAATATCAAGATGAAGCTCACCCATACCTGATATAATTGTCTGACCGCTCTGCTCGTCCGTACGTACGGTAAATGTAGGATCTTCCTCTGCAAGTTTAGCCAAACCATTGTCAAGTTTTGCAATATCAGCCTGTGACTTAGGTTCTACTGCAATAGAAATAACCGTATCAGGGAATGACATTGATTCCAATACGATGGGATGTCCTTCGTCACACAATGTATCACCGGTACGAATATCCTTAAAGCCAACTCCTGCGCCGATGTCACCTGCATCAATGCTCTCCATAGGAATTTCCTTATTAGAGTTCATTTGGAACAGACGGCTTATGCGCTCTTTTTTGCCAGAACGAGGGATATATACATAAGAACCTGCCATAACCTTACCTGAATAAACGCGGAAGAACACAAGACGTCCCATAAACGGATCGGTAGCAATCTTGAACGCAAGAGCTGATGTAGGAGCTTCTTCCGAAGGCTCACGACTCTCTTCTTCGTCTGTATCAGGGTTTGTTCCAACGATACTTACGGTATCCAACGGTGAAGGCAAGAAAGCGCAAGTATAGTCAAGCAACGGCTGTACTCCTTTATTCTTATAAGAAGAACCGCAAAGCATAGGAGTTATATCCATTGATATCGTACCTTTACGTATTGCCCCTATGATTTCGTCTTCTGTTATATCCTGTCCTTCAAGATATTTCTCCATAAGAGCATCATCGAAGTTTGCTGCGCATTCAACTAATTTGTCGCGCCATTCGTTAGCCTCGTCAACCAAGTCGGCAGGTATTTCCTCTACGTCATACGCTGCTCCCATTGTCTCGTCATGCCAAAGAATTGCCTTCATCTTTATAAGGTCAACAACGCCTTTAAAGTTCTCTTCTGCTCCGATAGGTATCTGTATAGGGCACGGATTTGCACCAAGAATGTCTTTCATCTGCTGCACTGTCTCATAGAAATCAGCACCGGAACGGTCCATTTTGTTTACGTATCCGATACGCGGAACATTATATTTGTCAGCCTGACGCCAAACAGTCTCTGACTGAGGCTGAACTCCGTCGGCAGCAGAATATGTAGCGATAGCACCGTCCAAAACACGCAGAGAGCGTTCTACTTCTGCAGTAAAGTCAACGTGTCCCGGGGTGTCTATCAAATTGATTTTATATGAATTTTCTTTCCAAGTCCAGCTACAAGTAGTTGCAGCGGAAGTAATCGTGATACCTCTTCCCTGCTCTTGCGCCATCCAGTCCATT
>CALGRN010000267.1 GCA_937880835.1 uncultured Prevotella sp.
CAATTAAGTTAGCATGGATTGGTTGTGTTACTGATTATTTAGCATATAAAAATGGATTAGTATTCGATTCGTTTGAAGATGCTATAAATCATTGTGCGAGCGATGAAGATATATATATAATAGGTGGAGCCAGCATATATGAGCAAGCAATAAGCAAGGCAGACTGTTTATATGTGACTGAAATAAACGACATACCAGATAAAGCGGATGCTTTCTTTCCCGAATATGGAGATTGGAAAGTGAAATCGAAAGAAAGTCACCCAATAGACGAAAAGCACGAATATGAATATGCTTTCGTAAACTATATTAGATAATACGAGTTATACGAAATATAAATAGTTTATAATTTGATGAATATCAACCCTTATAAACGGATATTCCAATGATGAAACATCATATCAACAAATAATCAGATATTACCGAATTCATATTAAATATTCATATTTTGTATTTATGATACAAGTTTTTTCTTTTGTGTTAAAACTATATTTTTCTCATAAATATAAAAGTATATATTTTGTTTTTATCTTTGTTTAAACTAACTTTGCATATAATATTTTATGTTTTCAAAGATAAAAAGCGATACACTGTTAAGTTATATCCGCGATGGCAAACAAATGACGAGCGGTGAGAAGCTCAGCTTGATTATTCAGCTGAGTATTCCTGCTATTTTGGCACAGGTTACCGGTGTATTGATGTTTTTCATAGATGCCTCTATGGTGGGTAGTCTTGGTGCACGAGCGTCTGCATCTATCGGTCTTGTAGAATCTGCCACGTGGATGTTCAATGGTCTTACGGGAGCGGCGTCTATGGGTTTTTCTGTTCAGGTTGCTCATTTCATTGGTTCAAAAGACTTTGATAAAGCTCGGCAAGTGTTGAGAAATGGGTATTTTGCAACTCTTCTTATAAGTATTGTCATATCTGCTGTGGCAGTATTGATTGCAATGCCTTTGCCGTTCTGGTTGGGTGGAGGAGAGGACATTGCTAATGATGCATCAATGTATTTTTTCATATATGCTCTTACTGTTCCGTTTTTGCAGTTGGAGAGCATATCTGCTTCGATGCTTAAATCTTCGGGAAATATGCGGATACCGAGCCTTGTCAGCGTACTTATGTGTTTGCTTGACGTAGTGTTTAACTATTTGTTTATCTTCCCTTCCCGCGAACTTTCGTTTTTAGATACATCTTTTGTCATGCCCGGTGCAGGTCTTGGTGTGGCAGGAGCAGCATTGGGAACATCGCTTGCCATAATAATATCGTCTCTGATATTGTTTTATTTCACAGTTGTAAAATCACCCTTTCTTTCGGTTCGTGTTTATAAGATGAGGTTTACTATTGTATGGGATTATTTACGCAATGCAATTAAGATAGGAATGCCAATGGCTCTGCAATTCTTTTTGATGAGCGGTGCACATATTGTTAGTATAATGATTGTTTCGCCTTTGGGCAATTTCGCAATAGCTGCCAATACATTTGCGATAACAGCCGAGAGCCTTTGTTATATGCCCGGATATGGTATCGGCGATGCTGCAACCACGCTTGTAGGACAAAGTGTGGGTGCTGGTCAGCGAGAACTTTCTAAGAGTTTTGCCCGTATGTCCGTGTTTCTTGGCATGCTTGTCATGGCTGTTATGGGTGCAATCATGTATATTACTGCACCTCAACTTATGGGTATAATGACGCCTGTTTCTGAAATAAGAGAACTTGGAGTTGGATGTTTGCGTATCGAAGCTTTTGCCGAGCCGATGTTTGCGGCGGCAATAGTTACTTATTGCGTATGTATAGGAGCCGGCGACACATTGCGTCCGGCAATAATGAATCTCGCCAGTATGTGGCTCGTTCGTCTTACTTTGGCGGCAATCTTAGCACCTGTATATGGACTTCATGGTGTTTGGTTCGCCATGGCATTTGAGCTGACTGTTCGAGGAACAATGTTCCTGTATCGTCTTTTTAAAGGTAAATGGATGAGAATTTAACCATTACTTCATCTTTCTTTTTTATATATGACATCGCTTTGCGCTGTTGTTATTACATATAGTTATGACAGTCATTTCGGAGTCTTTATCATGTTCACATTTCCTATTTTTATGTGATTTTCTGTACAAACGTGTACGGACAAGGCGTTATTCCAATGCTTGTTAAGGCTTGCAATAAATACGGACGAGAAATAGAGCATATAGGATAAAGAATATTATAATTAACGTGAGTTCGATGAATTATAATTCATTCTATAATTTGATGAATATCGCGTATTGTTTATAGTACGGTTTGTATGACAAGACGTTTTTAGTAGTTCTAAAAAGCAATTAAACAGTGCTTTTTTCACCTAATGAGCAAAATATAAAGTTCGTTGTTTATGTCTATGAAACGTTTTTAGCAGCCATACCTATACGAAATAGTG
>CALGRN010000268.1 GCA_937880835.1 uncultured Prevotella sp.
ACCAAACAGTTATTTGATTGCTGCTTGTCAGAATACATTATAAGCATTCAGAAACCTTACTTTGCATAACCTTGAAAAGCAGCTTGCAAACCGTTTATTTTCAATTGTATTAATTCGAGTTTCTAAAACTCGCATTAATTGATAATTTAAAGCAACAAAAAGCTTTGTTATTCATCAAATTATCTAACGAATTTAATTCGTTGAACCCACGTTATTCAATGTTTCACAACCATACGTATTACAAACCAAGCGTGCATTACGATTGTTTGCAAGACGCCGTAGTGCCTGCACATGACCCTGAAACGCTCCATAAGAGAAGCTCTGTGATGAACTGTTGTCTGACCTTCCTGCATGTAATGGGCTATGACAGCATGCACATTTTTAAGCAAAAGTTGCTCTTTCTCTGCTTCTTTCATTACTTTTATGCACCAATCTACATCTGCCGAATATCTGAAACGCGTATCATAAGGTATTCGTTTCGCTATATCAGTACGCACATAAAATGCCTGATGACATACGAGCATACCGTTTCGGAACGACTTCCATGTAAGATTTTCGGGAGGAGACAAACGTCTGTGGAAAAGAAAATTGCCGTTACCGTCAACTATATCCGTATCTCCGAACAGCACTGCGGGTTTAAGTCCGTCGCTTTCAAGCTCCGCTTCGCGTGCCATTATCTCTAATGTATCATCGGAAGGAAACCTGTCTCCTGCATTCATAAAACAGATATAATCGCCTGTTGCAAGCCCTATTCCTTTGTTCATGGCATCATACAATCCTTTATCCGGTTCTGAAATGATAACTATTTCATGCCCGTTGTCATCATCATCGGATGCTTTGCGGTATTCTTCGGCAAGCCTTACGGTATTGTCTTTCGATGCTCCGTCAACGATTATATGCTCTACATGCGGATAACTTTGCATCATCACACTGTCTGCCGTAGGCTTAAATACATCGGCTGCATTGTATGTTATCGTTACGATAGAAAATGTTATCATAGTTTGAATTGCTTAAAAGCCAATGCTCTGTTATAAACTTCGATGTACTTCATGGCTACACTGCGCTGCGAATAATGTTTTGCCACGTCAGCAACAGCACGGTTGCTAATCTCCAAGTAGTCAGCTTCGTCAAGCACCCAGCGCATTCCTTGCGCCAAATCATCCACGCTTTTATACTCTGCCACATATCCATTGGTTTTATGTCCTATCATTTCCGGTATTCCTCCGACGTTGAAACCGACGCACGGAACACCGCAAGCCATAGCTTCCATTATTGTATTTGGAAGATTATCTTCAAGCGAAGGCAATACAAAAAGGTTTACAGAGTTGTATATGTTTATTATTTTCTGCGGCTCACTTACATATCCGAGCAGATAGACAGGCATGCAGAGACTGTCTGCAACATCTTCCGAATGCCCGCCGAGAACAGCTATTCCCGTGTTGTTTTTCATCTCGGGATATTCCTGCACAAGTTTTCTGACGGCTTCGATGAAATACTCCATTCCCTTGCGTTTGTCGGTAACACGCTGCGAAACAAACAATATCAAACGTTTATCGGAAGGCAACCCCGCTCTCAGTCGTGCTTCTTTCCTGTCTCTCGGACAGAAAACACGAGTGTCAATCGGGTTCGGAATGCTTGTTATATACTGCCCTGTAAGCAGTCCGCTCTGCTTTGCAAGCTTTCCCAACCATTGACTGCAAGTCACGAAAGAAATATTATTATTGTTCAAAATGTTTTTCTTGCGCTTCCATATTTTTGGAGACAAATCGTCATTCGAGCCTCCGCCGGGCAGAAGTTTACAGTTATGACATCGCGTCCGAAAGTATGAACAGCCTCCGGCATAATGACAAATGGCAGTCGCAGCCCATAAATCGTGCATCGTCCATACAACAGGTTTGCCGCTTGCGAGTATCTTTCTTATTCCTTTAAGCGACAACATGCCTTGATTTATCCAACTTAAATGAATGACATCGGCTTCCTTGAACTCTTTGAGCGATGTTATATCGAAACCTGCATTTGCTATATCTATCTCGAAAAGACGATTGCGAGAGAAGTGCAAACGCACAAAGATGCACCAACGTTCCCACAGAAAATTCCATCGATGCATGAACGATTGCTTCAATCCTACAACGTTTATATTCTCCGTTTCTTTGTCACGGACGAGCATTTTTGCCTTAACTCCATTGTTGTTAAGAGCTTCCATAAGTCTCTTGGCAGCAACAGCTGCACCGCCGGTCTTCTCACTTGTGTTTACGATAAGAACTCTCATGCAAGATATTTCTATTTGAAGACAAAGTTAATATTTCAATATGTAAAAACAAAAAAAACAACTGAAATATTAAATGTTTGCGCACACGGCTGTTGATTTAAATCAAAAAAGCATATTAATAGAATAAAATCAATGTTATATTTTTTGCATAAAAAACGAAAGACTCTTACCTTTGCATCGCGAAAAGGTTTAACAGATTGTTTAGGTTAGTAGTAATAGATTGAAATTTTAGGTTAGTTTATTTAATGTAATTGATTTAATCGGATTGTTTGACGGGATAACAAAGGGAATCGTGAGATTGCCTTTAAACATAAAAGAATTTTTTATGAAACATAGGCAAAACGCTGCAACTCGCTAAGAGTTGTGGCGTTTTTTTATTGTGAAATAAACTCTTATGAAGTATCGTTTTAATTACAATGCGTTTCATAACAACATGAATGATTGAACGAGAAAACAAAAAAAACATCATAAAATCATTAGGATAATATGACCGAACAGACATTGCAGACATTTTGCAACATACATACAAAAGGTTATGAAAACCGTTTCTGACAAGCAAGACAGACACTGCAATATATCAGTATCTTACAAACCGCATCTCAAAAGCTATTCTTTTAAAAAGCAAAAGTTATTGTTTTGCACGATGAAAGGATAGCTTTCGCAATGCAAAACAATAACTTTTGGAATGTCATCATAACAAACGTATGAAATAAGTACGTTTATTTATTTCCGTAGTTTCTATTTCATCAGCATATCGAAAAGTTCTTTCATGCCTTCGCTTGCACCTTTCGGGATATGCGTAACATTATGCGGAAACTTCGACATAACTGTCTCCGGGTCGATTATATATATAGGAACTTGTGAGCCAACGTACCTTGTCAGTCCCGCAGCAGGATAAACATTAAGAGACGTTCCCACTATTATGAAGATGTCGGCAGTATGCGCTTCGGCAGCAGCAGGCTCTATCATGGGGACGCTTTCGCCGAAAAACACAATGAAAGGACGCAGCAATGAGCCGTCGGCAGCTTTATCTCCGGGCTTCACATCGGGATTTTCGGCAGTCAGGGTCTGTACGTACTGCGGATTGTAGGCATCGTTGCTTGAACACACTTTTGCAAGTTCGCCATGCAGATGGATTACGTTTTTCGTTCCCGCACGTTCATGCAGGTTGTCCACGTTCTGCGTTATTACGGTAACATCGTATTTCTCTTCCAACTTGGCAATGAGCCTGTGACCCTCGTTAGGTTGTGCAGAGAAGAGCTTTCTGCGCAACCCGTTGTAGAAGTTGTTAACCAAAACAGGGTCTGCTTCCCAACCTTCGTGGGACGCAACTTGCTCCACCGGATAGTTCTCCCATAGCCCATCGCTGCCTCGAAACGTTTTGAAACCGCTCTCAACAGACATTCCCGCACCTGTCAGAAAAACTATTTTCTTCTTCATAGCGTTATTCTTTTATATTGCAATGCAAATGTTTCTCATTCATTGCAGAGAATGTTTTTCATTCCCGTTTATGTCATAAGACTTTCATTCTCCACGTCAAACCGAGATTAAGCACAGAGAGTTTATCAACCAATGTGCCTTCCGGATTGGTGTTGTTTCCAAACGAATAGCTGTAATTTCCGTGTATTCTGACCTTGTTGTTCTTTAAAGGAAAATACTCGAAACCGCATCCTAAGCGCGTAATCTCAGTTCCTTTCATCACGCATATATCTGCATCGGAGTCGGTTTTGTTTACATCATAGCTTACTTTTGCAAAGACATTGAGTTGCTTTATCGGCTGATATGACACTCTTCCGACAAAAGAACAGTCGCGACCGAAGAAGGTATGACCGGCAACAGCACGGTTCATGAAGTCCAAGTCAACTTGTACGCGATCGCCGATGTGCAGCTTATTGCCCAATGAAATATAGTTTATGTACTTTCCGGGTGCATATTCCATCATGTTGACAGACCAAAGCGGCTCGAAGAAACCATGACTTCCCTGCCACATCATGTTATATGCATAAGTGTCAACACCTTTGTCCGATAGCGCAGAATAATGTTTCCTGAAAGGACTCTGGCATACTTGCAGCGTGAGATTGTCTTTCCCGTCCGACGTGGTATAATTGGTGCTGACTCCCCATTGATAGCAAGGAAAGTTATAGCAGTATTCAGAAAGGAAGTAGCAATCAATGGGTGCAGCTTCCAATTCCCATCCTCCAACCAGTACGATTTGCTTACCGGCAGACAGCTTTATGTTATCTGTTGCCTTATAGTCGAGATACAACCAATCAGTGGCATCAAAGAAAGTATTGTCTTTGTTTATTCCGTTTAGCCTCTGTCTGTAAGCGTATGAGAACTTATCGGATATGCTTCCTTTCAATATAACGTTAACTATATTGCCCTTGAAACCGCTCTCGTCTTTAATCGTTTCGTCGTCTATATAAGTGCGTTGATAGTCTCCTCTTGCTTCAAAAGATATGCTCACAGGCTTATTTTCCTGTGCAAATACCGTAATACACGAACAGAACAAGAGTGCAACAATGCTTTTTATCTTTCTCATTTCTTTATGCAAATATCGTTGATTTAAATATAGCAGTACTTTTTTTCTTGCACTTTTCCTATATATTATATATGTATCTTGGCTTTCTTATTCCACAAACCATACACCTCGCTCACTGTATCTGTCGTGACAAACGACGGGATATCTTCTTTGCCGAGATACTCTATGAGCTTTGAAAGTTCTTCACGTGTGAGCAGAATTTCCAACTGCATGCTCTTCTCATGGCTGAACGGATTGATTCTTAATAATTTCATGACAAGCATGAACTCAAAGAC
>CALGRN010000269.1 GCA_937880835.1 uncultured Prevotella sp.
AATTCGCCTTTAGCTGTATTAGTAAGATAATCTAAAACCGCTCCATAAAACAACATATTAAAACCTCTTATAAACATATTAATTTTACCAAAGACAGATTTTCCACGGGTATCTTCTTCCTCATCTTCAAAGTCATCTAAAGTTGTTTCATTTGGAGAATCAAATTCTGATGAAGATAAATCAACATTAAAGAGAACATTTTTACCATTCCTTTTATCTTTTTTATCTTTATCAGTATTTATATAAGACTTGAAAAACTTCTGAAATATAGGCGTACGGCGTTCCTGACTCTTACAATAATTGGCATAATTATAGTAAAACAGACGTTCCAACAATGCCCCTCTTTTAGGTAAATTGTCGTATATAGCACGTTGTTGAGCGTAAGAATCGAGTTCACTGCCCTCCTTTCCTTTTAGAAAAAACAGATGTATTTGACGATAATAATCAGCAAGAGAGCTTTGTGGAGAATGACATAACAAACTCGCTGTCACCGTAAGAACTATCCCCCAGATGCCCCAGTTCATATCTGTTCCGGGTATATTTTGATTGTAAAGTCGCAGAATTATTGCGAGATAGATTCCAAAAAACCACACATCGCCGGCAAAACCGTCAAGAACTCTGCCAACAAGAGTTTTCTTTCCTGTCAGCCTTGCCAACTGTCCGTCCGTACTATCGCAGAAGTTTGCAAACATAAGAAGTATGACTCCAAATATATTATGCGCCAGATCCGTGTGATAAAACATATATGCAGCACCTAAACCAAGAAAGATAGAAAGAACCGTTATCGCATTAGGATGCACCCCTAAACGTTTCCATATAAGTGCAAAAAAGAGCCCTATCGGACGTGTGAAATACACATCGAGCCATTCTTCCGTATCCTCCGACTTGAAAGAAGCTCTCAATAATTCTTTAAATTCACTTATTTGCATGTTATTTTTCTAACTATTGCCGATGCCGATTCTTCCACACAAGGTGAGAAAGATGGCCAATCGTTGAAGTCTATTATTTTATATTCACTTTCTTTTGTCACAATGCAGTCGCCACCATATATCGGTGTATGCACAATGCGCGAAAGCTTTTCGACTATTGTTCGTAATTCTTTTTCAGAGAAACCGTAATGATTCGGCTTGCCGTTGATATGCTCATCTCCATACTTTGACATACCTTCATCGTATGGATAGTAATAACGAAAGAAGCCAGAACCTTCTACTCCATAAAATTTTATAAGGTCTCCTTCGACATGCGCACTTTTAACTATATCTGTAATTCCTCTTTGTTTAAATCTTTGCAACGACTCTTCCAACTCACGTTCATCTGCACAAAAGCAAATATCTTCTTTACTACTTGCCGATGCATCGCCACGTTTCAACCAATATCCGCAATCTCCTTTCAACGGCGGCATAGGTATATTATTGTCACGCATTATTGAAGTTATCACGCTGCGTGTACATAATTCCACACCATAAGCACTGTTTATGACAGCAGAACCTTTATCTTCTTTCTCTTTAAGTATGCTTAACGTCTCCGGTAAACGCCCCATTGACAAATATAAATCAGCATTATCTTCTTTCGTAAGCTCTGTTTCCGAAATGAGTTTCAGCATATAATAATCGCCGTTTTCTTTCAGTCTGTTTACAACAGCATCCATAATAGCTCTGTCTTTCGACACAGAATTAGGCGAAAATTGTACTGCGCGCGTTATAGCCATGAAACTCTTTTTCATTCGTTTTTATTTAATATATATCAAACATTCATTATTTAGCATTTAAAAAGTCCTCTGCTTTGCTTATATCGGAAGCGTGGTCTATATCCAACACTTTACTGAACGGATATGCTTTCAGCATAAAACCATCCTCAACTATTGCTCTCTGAAAATTTCTCATACGGCTTTCTCCACGTTTTACACACTTTTCCAAAGTGCGGATTGTTGCAGGAACAAGTCCGTATATACCTCCTGAAATATATCTGCATGCCTTGTTCTCATCATGAAAACCGGTAATATTCAGATCCTCATCAGTTTCAACATAAAGCGGTTTCTCATCGTCAACAAATCCCGTAACACCCATTAATCCATCCTTTCCGGCAGAAACAGCATTCTTAAAGGCATTTATGTATTTATGAAATTCGGATTCATTGAAGATTGTATCAACAGTTGTCATGCAAAACGGACTGTCTTTTAAGTGTCTGCTAAGTTCATAAAAGCTGTGCATTGAACTTGGAGTTGTCTTTACTATATACTTTAACGGCACATCAATTCCGTTTATTCCGTTCATGCGGATGTTTTCCAAATGATTGCTCACAAGCGAGGTTATATCGTTGCATATAACAACTATTTCAGTAGCTTCATTATCCATGAACACACGAATAAGTCTGTCTATGAGACATTCTCCACCTACTTTCACCAAAGGTTTGGGCACGTTAATACCTTCGTTTGCAAGTCTTGAACCTTCTCCCGCAGCTATAATAGCATATTTCATAAAAACAAATTAAATGCTTGTAAACACATAAAACTACTCGTAGTCATCTATTACAGAGTTGGTAAAGTCCATCATCGGCTTTACCACTTTAAAAACTTTAACCATTTCTTCAAGCCATTCGTCACCTTCATAGAACGTATCGGGGACACGCAACCAACAAGCATAATCTTTCATACACAGATATTGTATAAACTCATAGTCGCGCGGAAAGCCTTTCGGAGCGGTTTTAAGTCTTTCAAGTCCAAAACCTTTCGGAGCAATATTACCACTCTCCCACTTTCCGTTATTAGGACTTCCGAACAGCCTTACAAACTCTTTGTTCTCAACACATTTGCGCCATTCGTCGATGTTTCCCATTATTTCGTTCCTGCATGCCGTCAATATGTTCGTAGGAAGCCAATACGCTCCTGCCGACAAAATACACTCATCAGAACCTATATGTATATAATATCCTGCATGTAGGGATTTCTTTCCTTTCGCACTGATATAAGCACCGAAATGTTTTTTATATGGTGATTTGTCCGCAGAGAAACGCGTATCTCTATGAAAACGAAAGCAAGCATCTTTTGCAGTCACATGTGAAACGGAAGAATCGAATGTGGAAATACTTGCTATTGCTTGTGTAACACCCTGCTCAAACTCTTTTCTGCACTCCAAATACTCTTCCTTGTGTGCATTAAACCATTCTCGGTTGTTGTTTGCTGATATTTCTTTGAGAAAACTTATTATTTTATTTGCCTGCATTTTTCTTTTGTTATTTTAACTATCCGGCTGCATACAAGCCCGATAAAAACAATTAATCATCTTTATTCCTCTTTCATTTTTTCACTCCAATTTAGAGCCTTCCATGATTTTCGGACATATATCATTGAAAACACAAACATCACATTTGGGATTTCTGCTAAGGCATACGTATCTGCCATGCAGTATAAGCCAGTGATGCGCATTAGGGATATCTTCTTCCGGAATATTTCTTATCAGTTCATGCTCTACCTTCAAAGGAGTGTTCGATGATTTACTTACAAGTCCTAAACGGTGACTTACTCTATATACATGAGTATCTACTGCCATTGCAGCTTTGCCGAAAGCTACTGCCTGTATTACGTTAGCTGTTTTACGACCTACACCCGGCAGTTTGACAAGATCATTGAGACTGTCGGGTACTTCGCCTCCGAAATCATTCACAAGCATCTTTGCCATATCTACAAGATGTTTTGATTTGGCATTAGGATATGATACACTCTTTATATATTCAAGCACATCTTCATATTCAGCTTTCGACATTTCCTTCGCATCAGGATAACGGCTAAACAATGCCGGAGTAACTTTATTTATGCGTTTGTCTGTGCATTGGGCACTCAACAATGTTGCACATAACAACTGAAACACGCTGCCAAACTCCAATTCGGTTGTGACGGATTTCATATTGTCACGAAAATAATTCAGAATATATTCGTATCTCTGCTTTTTGTTCATATGGATGCAAAGTTAATAAAAAATGATCAGTTATGTATTTGCTTTTAGAATATTTATTTAATTTTGCAAATCTATTAATCATGCAAATAAATACATGGAAATGAAACTTACTTATGTCTATCACAGTTGTTTCGCTTTGGAAGATAAAAACATCACAATAATATTCGATTATTGGCAAGACAAGGAAAACATAATAAACCGTATGCTCGAAAACGAGGGTAAGATTTATGTCTTTGCATCGCATTTTCATAAAGACCATTTCAACTCCGAAATTCTTTCATGGGCTAAGAATCGGAGTGATATTCGCTACATAATGTCGAAAGATATCTGGCGACACAGACGCAGCATGTTTAGAGAACTCGTTGCCGAAAGACCGCAACAATTCACGTTTCTTGCAAAAGGACAAACATATAACGATGGATTTATGAATGTAGAAGCATTCGGATCTACCGATGTGGGCGTATCATGGTGCGTTGAAACTTGCGGAAAACGAATATTTCATGCAGGCGATCTGAACAACTGGCATTGGTCTGATGAATGTACAGAAGAAGAAAGTCTGCAATACGAACGCATGTATCTTGGAGAGTTAAAAGATATATATAAAAAGGTACGTGAATTTGATGTGGCTATGTTTCCCGTAGATTCAAGGATAGGATCTGACTATATGCGAGGTGCAAGACAGTTTGTGGATAAGTTCGATTTATCTCTTTTCGCACCTATGCATTTCACTGCCAATCCGATAGAAGACGCTAATTCATTTTGCGAATATGCTGAAAACAAAGGAGTGAAATTCTTTAAAATAAAGGAAGAAGGAGACTTTATAACATTCTGAAATACAGAAGTTTCAGACATTTTTCCATAAAGTTAAATAACAAGGGCAATTATAACGTTTTTCAAAAGCTATTGTTTTGCATTGCAAAAGTTATCCTTTTATGATGCAAAACAATAGCTTTTGGCGTGTGAAAGGATAACTTTTGAAACGCAAGGAAAAAGTTGTTGAGAAACCTAATGAATGATATTAAACTTAACAAGCTTGATTTTTGCCTTTTTATTTTACAATATCTTTTCTGCCATACGTGATTTTATGAGTAAAGACATTATTATTTCGCAACATCGTTATAATTATCAATAATCGGCATTGTGCAGACTTCTTGATGTAAACAGGCGCAGTTTCTTTATTAAAAACGAGATGTGGCAATACCTATATTTTTTGACTTAAACCGAACAAAAAACAATAATGAAAACAGATAGTTATTCGTTAATGAGAATAAAATCAAAATAATATGCGTTTTGTTTTGTTTTTTCTTTGGTTTAAACTATCTTTGCAGAGATATAAAACATAGTTGTTATGAACGTAAACGACAGTATTGTAATAATACCGACATATAACGAAAAAGAGAATATAGAGAAGATAATAAGAGCGGTTTTCAGTCTGCCGAAACATTTCGATGTACTTATTATCGACGATGGAAGTCCGGATGGAACGGCTAATATTGTGCATCGTATGATTGACGAGGAATTCAAAGACCGTCTGTTTATTATTGAACGAACAGGTAAACTCGGTCTTGGAACAGCATATATTGCAGGTTTTAAATGGGCTTTGCAGCGCGATTACGAGTATATTTTTGAAATGGATGCAGATTTCAGTCATGACCCTAACGACCTTCCAAGACTATATTCGGCATGCCATGATGAGGGAAATGATGTGGCAATCGGTTCACGCTATGTATGCGGAGTGAATGTTGTAAACTGGCCTATGGGCAGAATACTGATGAGTTATTTCGCATCCATGTATGTTAGATTGGTCACAGGATTTAAAGTTCGCGACACAACCGCAGGATTTGTATGTTATCGTAGATGCGTGCTTGAAACCATACCGCTCGATGAAATACGTTTCAAGGGATATGCGTTTCAGATAGAAATGAAATATACCGCATATAAAATAGGCTTCAAGATAAAGGAAGTGTCTGTGGTATTTGTCAACCGTCGCGAGGGAACGAGTAAAATGTCAGGTGGCATTTTCAGCGAGGCTTTCTTCGGCGTCATGCAACTTCGCAAAGACGGTTGGATGCGAAAATATCCTCAAAAACCTGAAAACTGATTGAATAATCATTATAAATCCGGTTAGGAAACAACATTCGGTATTTAAAACAGTAATTTAAACACGGAGGATTAGCTGGTATATAGTGTTGTTTATCCAAAGTAGTTTATTTGATAATATATTATAATAACACTTCCGAATGTCAATAACATTGGCATAGAACAGAGTTTGCATAACGTTATAATGGAACATACAAACTCTAAAAAATCAGAAAGCATAATGCTCATACAGGATATACAGAAACAATATTCTTCATCTAAAAAGATTGAAACAATAATAAAATCATTGCAGGATAATAACTTAAAAAGTATCTTTTTGCAAGGACTTTCGGCTTCTTCCACACCAATGCTTTTCTCAGGAATGGCAGAAAGAATACCGATGACAATGGTTTTCATTCTTCAAGATAACGATGAGGCTGGTTATTTTTATCACGACCTTATACAGATATTAGGACAGGAAAATGTTTTTTTCTACCCTTCTTCATATCGTCGTGCAGTGAAATACGCACAACGTGATACTGCAAACGAAATCCTTAGGACAGAAGTTCTTGCCAAGATATCATCGGCGGAAAACGTCGGAGATGATAAAAAGCGTATGCCTTTATATATTGTAACGTTTCCGGAGGCATTGAGCGAGCTTGTAGTTTCAAAAAAGCAACTCGATGAACGAAAGATTGTCTTGAAGACGGGATTGTATGCTGACATAGTAGAAACCGAAAAAATATTGCGCAAACTCGGATTCTCAGAGGTTGATTATGTGTACGAACCGGGACAATTTGCAGTGCGTGGCAGCATTATAGATGTATTCTCGTTCAGCAGTGAATATCCTTACAGAATAGATTTCTTTGGTGATGAAATAGACACAATACGCACTTTTGATGTACAAAATCAGCTTTCCAAAGAACAGAAAGCTATGATAGAGATAGTACCGGAACTTGCCGGTATGTCAGAGAATAAGATTTCGTTCTTGAAGTTTATGCCGGATGACACAGTCATCGTAATGAAAGATTTGCTTTATATAAGAGAAACAATAGAACGGATTTATCGCGAAGGCTTCTCGATGCAAGCTGTCACAGAGTATTTGGAAAATGCAACCGAAATGGAACAGCAGCAGATAGAGCGGGAAATGCGTAAGGAAAACATGCTCGTTAATGGCAGTATGTTTGCAGAAGATATAACGCGTTTCAAACGGATTGAGTTTGGAAACAAACCTACCGGAATACCTGATGTAACGGTAAAATTCTGCATAACACCTCAACCACTGTTTCATAAAAACTTCGATTTGATAACAGAGACATTCGAAAATTATATTCTGCAAGGATACAAAATCTATATTCTTGCCGACAGTCCGAAACAGCATCAAAGACTTAAAGACATATTCGAGGGTAAGGAAATAGAGCATAAGCGGTCTGAAATAAAATTCATACCGGTAGAAAAAACATTGCACGAAGGTTATGCTGACAATGATATGAAAACATGTTTTTTCACCGATCATCAGATATTCGACCGTTTCCATAAATACAATTTGCGAAGTGATGTGGCACGTTCCGGTAAAATCGCGCTTACAATGAAAGAGTTGCAGGAAATGGAAACGGGCGATTTCATCGTGCATGTTGACTTCGGTATCGGCAAATTCGGAGGGCTTGTGCGTGTTCCGACAGGCGAAAGCTATCAGGAAATGATACGTATCATATACCAACGCAACGATATAGTGGATGTCTCTATACATTCTCTTTACAAGATATCGAAATACCATCGTGGCGGAACAGACGAACCTCCGCGACTAAGTACACTTGGAACTGGTGCGTGGGAACGCTTGAAGGAACGTACCAAAAAGAGAATAAAAGACATCGCCCGCGACCTTATTAAACTATATGCGCAACGTCGTCATGAGAAAGGTTTTGCTTACAGTGCCGACTCTTTCATGCAACATGAACTGGAAGCAAGTTTCTTATATGAGGACACACCTGACCAATTAAAAGCCACACAAGACGTAAAAGCAGACATGGAAAGCAGCCGTCCGATGGACAGACTTGTGTGCGGAGATGTCGGTTTCGGCAAAACAGAAGTGGCACTCCGTGCGTGTATGAAATGCGTACTCGGAGGAAAGCAATGTGCAATACTCGTTCCTACAACCGTACTTGCATG
>CALGRN010000270.1 GCA_937880835.1 uncultured Prevotella sp.
TGCTGACAAGGCCGCGCAGTCTTCCGTCCATGGCTTTTGTTGTGTTTTTTCTATTTTTCTATATATTTTCTCATTTTAATCTTTCTTTCGACAAGCGCAGAGTCAGGATTTTTCTTCAAAGACTGCTGCCAATATTCAACAGCTTTATCCATTTGTCCGCACATTGCATACACATCTCCTGCATGTTCGAGCAGAGTTGCGCCCGGCGCAGTGTCGTTTTTAAGAGTCAGGTCGATGTAAGTCTTAGCCTCTTCGTATCTGTTTTGCCGGAATAAAATCCACGCATAAGTGTCGAGATAGGTAGCGTTGTTCGGTTCTGCCGTTATTGCTTTATGACTCATTTCTTCCGCTTTCTTCAAGTCTCTGTTGTCAACACTCAGATAGTAGGCATAATTATTGAGACATGCTATATTGTCTTTTTTCCATTGCAGACAACTGTCATAGGCTGCATAAGCCTCGTCTTTAAATCCTTTTCCGTGCAATATATCGCCCATAACCGCATAGAAATCCGACACCACCGTTGCATTACTCTGCGGCGTTATCTGCCTTATTCCGCGCCTGAAAGCATCCAACGCCGCGTCGTCGTTATCCTTCTGCACGTTGGCAAAGCCGAGATAATAGTAAAATTCTATTTGTTCGGGACTGTATTCTATTGCCGATTTGCAAAGAGATATAACCTTATCGAAGTCTTGTTTGTTCCAAGCGTCTTCTATCAGTTGTACTCTTGCACTCACATTTTCGGGATTTATTTCCAAAATACGATGCAAAACAACGTTCACAGAGTCTTGCGGCATACCTTTAAGTGTCATGTATGCGGCATAGAGTTCAGACATTTGGGATGTTTTCTGCGGTTCAGACAAAACGAGTTTAAACAACGAAAGCACCTCAGAACTGTCTCTTCCGCCATCTTCGTTGTTCATTATCATCTGCCGCATAAGCGTTATTTTGTTCTCTTCCGGTGTTTTCTTGTTTGTCAGAAGGTTGACAACCAATCTTTCGGCAAGCGAGTCTTGCTTCTCCGCTTTATAGTAATCCAACATGGACAGTTGTGCAAACGTATTGTCAGGTTCTTCTTTCAGCACGTCAGTATAAGTTTTCAGTGCATCTTCCTTGCGTCCGTTTTGAAGCAGCCAGTTGCCGAGCATCACGCGGTAGTTAAGGTCGAGCGGATGGTTCTCACACAGCGTATAGAGCTCCTTCAGTGCCAGTTTGTCATTGCCCATCTTGGTGTATATCTGCACCTTTGCCATCGTGATAGGCT
>CALGRN010000271.1 GCA_937880835.1 uncultured Prevotella sp.
AGGCCACAGAGAAGATTGACGGCATGGGAATAGCCAAACCATTCAGTTTTGTGCTTGAAGACGACGACAAAGAAAGTATTGCCGAGCTTTATGTGGCTGACGACGATACCGTAATAATAGGAGAAGATCTCATGCAGGGATTGGAAAACGACTTAAACTCATTTATGAGAGAATTATTTAAAAAGGATTAAGCCCTCAGAGCTTAATCCTTTTTTTTGCGCATTTGCTTTCGTTGGACATTCTATCCAATGCTGTCACAACGTATCTGTATCGCTTGCTTCCGTCTTTATAAGGCAGTTTATACATCGTTTCGCTCGTTATGCAGACAATCTTTGAAGCATCATCGGTGTTTATTTCCTCACCTTCCTCAAATCTGTAAACCACATACCTCACTGCTACATCGCCCCATTTCTTCGCCTTTGGAGGCATCCAGAACAACACATAAGCATCAGGCATCCATATAGGTTTCAGTTTCTTTGGTTTCTTCGGCGATTTTTTATCAATGAAAGGCATGAGCGGTTGAAGCGCGGGATACTTCCAATAATTCTGACGAAGCGCAGTTCCATAGTTGCCGATATTGTCAACAGCAGCTTTTGCATACCAAAGAACAGTACCGTTTACGTTAGGCAACTGCCTGTGAAGTCTGAACTTTGCCGACATCTGATTGATATTCGGATTTTGCAGATCGGCATTTTTCACGGTTCGTTCTATATCCTCACCGATGAACAACGGACGGTTTCCTGCATATCTGTTCCACCATTTTATAAGGGTTTCATAGTCTGCCGAGCGGTGTCCTATCTGCCAATAAAGCTGCGGAACACAATAATCTACCCATCCATTGTTTACCCATAGCAACACATCGGCATACAAATCGTCATAATTCTGCATTCCA
Organism: uncultured Prevotella sp.; assembly: GCA_937880835.1. Lineage (GTDB taxonomy): Bacteria > Bacteroidota > Bacteroidia > Bacteroidales > Bacteroidaceae > Prevotella. Next base: position 893 of record CALGRN010000271.1, read on the forward strand.
TTAGTTGCGCTACCTATGTTAGGAGCATTACGATTATTACGATATATACCGAAAGGAGACACACCGAACTTAACCCAAGCCTTAGCTGAATGTATGGAATCGGACAGTTGCTTTATGAAAACGTTAACATTGTCACGCCGCCAATCACCTCTGTTTCTTATACCGTTATTATACATCTGATATTCCCGATCGTCCGGTATGCTCTGCCCTGCAACCGGATATGGATAGAAATAATCATCGATATGCAAACCGTCGATGTCATAACGGCGCACTATATCATTTACAACATTACAAATATATACTCTGTTTTCGGGTATGCCCGGATTAAGAATGTATTGTCCGTCATAAGAGAATACGCGTTCGGGATGTTTCAATGCTACGTGAGTACTTGCGAGTTCGTGCGTGTTTTTTGTCTTTGCACGATAAGGATTTATCCATGCATGCAACTCCATTCCGCGCTTATGGCACTGCTCTGTCATCCATTGCAACGGGTCCCAGTATGGATTTGGGGCTTTTCCCTGAACACCTGTAAGAAATCTGCTCCAAGGCTCATAATTGCTCCTATAAAGCGCATCGCATTCTGCACGCACCTGAAATATGATAGCATTAACACCGTCTTTCTGCAACTCATCAAGCTGATAAGACAACG
>CALGRN010000272.1 GCA_937880835.1 uncultured Prevotella sp.
ACTTGCATGTGTTAAGCCTGTAGCTAGCGTTCATCCTGAGCCAGGATCAAACTCTCCGTTGTAAAAAACTATAAGTTTTTCTAAATCATACCTATAAAAGCATAATCCAGAATGATTCCGTTGGCACATTCGAATCCATCTTCATTCTCTTGACAAGGGCACAGAAATAATACAGATATGTCTTAATGACTAATTAACCTGTCCTCTTCCTGCACTGCTTATATCTATGTCTATGTAAAACTATCAAAGAACTCTTTCTTAATACACTCACATACGCAAAAATTGCGTGAAAGCGGATGCAAAAGTAATACAAATACACATAATAACAAAATATTTCAAAAACTTTTTTATATAAATATATACATAAATCAAAATAATTGATATAAGTCAAATAAATACACATTAATAATATATACAAAATAGGAAATGAAAAAGAAAAGAAAAATTAGAGGTATTTTAAAAAACAAAAGAATACAAAAATCATCATACATAAAAATGATTTATAAAAAAAGGTTTCTCAAAAGCTATCATTTTACATCATGAAAGTTATAATATCTCTAAGTAAAACAATAACTCTTAAAGTCAAAAAGAATAACTAATGAAAAACAATAGAAATTAAACAGTCCTACGTGAGATTAATTTAGGGAAATATAAATATGGCACGACAATATTATATTCGAAAAACAGAAAGATAATATAAAAGAGTCTTATCTATCGAAGATAACCAATTCGCGAGGTAATGTTATTACTTTCAGTCTTTCGAACCAAAATCTTGAAGTTCCGGCTATATGCCGTTTGGTATGACTGCTTATTATGTAATAACTTGCAGAATATTCATCCATAATTTCCGAGAAAGCTCTTTTTATACGAGAACATTTTTCGTTTATGGCATTATCCATAGGATCTACAAGATGATTTACACTTTCAGCAATCTTTTCCAAATCCATTCTGTTGGCTGTTTCTTTATAAAGGCGAAACAATTCTTTTTTATAATTGCCCAAATATTTAAACTCTATTCCTTCGGGATGATTAAGGAAAAGCATATATACTGCTTTTTGAACGGGCGAAAGATTAACTTCTTTATTATAAGACGTGAGTATAAATCTGTAATCTGCCGTTATCCTAAGCGGACTGAGTTTTCCTCTCGCAGCTTCTATGCGCAACTCTTCAAGCAGGGGCACGCCAATAGCGCGGAGCAACAAATCGTTGCGTCCCATGCCTTGAAGCATCTTCACCCGTTTGTGAATCTCATCGGCAATTTTCTCTTGTTCAACATTTTCTTCCACCGAGATATAAGTCTTTCAGTCCGATATGCCTTTCTTTATAAACGAAACGATATCATCTATAACATAGTCCGGGATATGCGACGGCACAAGATATTCATTCAAATCGGGTTTTCCTTCGCCTTCCATAAATATATGGTTCAGTTTCTTATAAGACTTCATTATCGCATTCGCCTGCGAGAGGTATTCTTTCCAAGCATTGTAATCAGACATCGATACCTGTATATCGCGCTCGCCTTGCAACACCAACATAGGTATTTTCAGCTTTCTTGCAGTTTCGCCTGCCGAATATTTACTATCAAAATCAAGATAACTCTCGGGCAATGTTTTTCTCACATTATCCATAATGGAATCAAGCTTTTGACTATCAGTAATGCCGCCGATAGTAACGTTCTGTTCGCGTATTATATCAATAAGACGCAAAGGCGTTCCTGCGAGCATGATGATACCTGCGACCTTGCCGGAGCGTTCGGCTATACGAGGTGCGAGAATAGCTCCCAAGCTATGTCCTAATACGAATATGCTGTCGCCGTTAATCTCTGCCGACTGCCTTGCCAGTTCTACTGCCGTGAGTGCATCATCCACCGTTTCCACGTCATAGTCGAGATTTCTTCCTTCGGGAACGGATTTATCCTTATGAACAAAAGTGCGCTTATCGTATCTTAGAACCGCAATTCCTCGCTTACTAAGTCCTTTCGCCAAATCCAAGAAAGGTTTGTTCTGCCCTATTGCCTCGTTCATGTCCGACGGTCCAGAGCCGTGCACGAGTATCACGCAAGGACTCTTCCTGCCCTTTGAATCATGCGGAAGAGTGAGCAATCCCGGCATTTTCAGTCCGTCCGTCTCTATTGTTATCTCCCGCTCGTTTTCCATTTTGGCAACAGTCTCTTTCATTTTCGGGAAACCGAATCTCAAACCTGCGAGTTTATTTTCTTTATCAAACGTCAATATCAGCGGCATATAGCATTTCTCAAACGAAACCTCTCTTGTAAAGACGCTCATACCCTCGTATGTCTGAAAGCTCCATTTATCTGCATTGACAATCTCGCCATACTGCATACGCAGTTGACTCATCGACTGTGAGAGCATCTCTGCCGTCAGAACCGCTGCCACCTCTTGCGTGGCATTCGCCATAACGCTGTCCGACTGATTATTAACGATAAAAGAATAGATTCTGTCCGGCAATACGTTTCTTTTATTAATCAGCGACAATACATCCTGTGCATCGGCAATTAAACAAATCATCAACAACGCAGGCAGAGATATTATTTTCTTTTTCATAATGCTATACTGTAAGGATTATTTTGAGTACAAAGATATGCTTTTTTTTCGATTTACGATGCCTTTATGCCTTTTAGTTTCAAACAAGACTCTAAATAAAGAGATTACAACATATCTGCATCCGCTTCTCGGTCGTGTAGACATTGCTGACATTTTTCTTACAGCACATGACGCGTTGATTGCGTGCAATGTCTCTATAATGTAGGGACATACCCTGTGTCTGTCCCTACACCTGCATGCCTATACGAGCAACATCCGCGCACCTATGCGAGCATATTGTTTCAGTCATAAAAAGAGCCTTTTGTACCCCACTCGTGGGGTATCTTCATAGGGCACTCGTGGGGTATCTTCGCAGGGCACTCGTGGGGTACAAAATAAGTCAAAAGCAGTGTAAAAAAGAGGTGCTCGCAAGGGAATAAAATCAGGTGCTTGAAAGGTGCTTTTATACCCAACGGGTTGGGTATCATCGCACCCTACCCGTTGGGTACAAAAGGTATTGTTTCTTGATGTTTTCCAATAGCATTTAAAGACATACCGCAAACCTCTGCGAACGCCTTATTTCAAAGGGTATTCGAGAGGTTTGCAAATGTCGTCCTGCACGCCTGCATCCGCGTCTCGGCTTGTGAATGTTGCGGACATTCGTGGGTATTGTGGATGTTGTGTACGTTGCAGATGTTTGTGGGTATTTCGGACAGACACGCGGTCTGTCCCTATGTGTTGATTGCGAGATGCGTCATTGTCCTTCTTTTTCTCCATTTCCTCTATCTGTTTCCCGCATCCTTTTATCATTTTCTCCAACTGTTCCATGCGTGCATTCATGTCAACGCTGTTGCGATACTTGCGATAATAAACGAGAGCTGACTCGAAACGGTCTTTTGCATTAATCCATTCTTCCAGAAACATATAGCAAAAGCCCAGACGGAAAAAGCAGTCTCCTTTCTCGTTATCATAGCACAAGGTGATTACTTTCTCATACAAAGGAATGGCTTCCTTGTATTTTTCCAATATGAAATGACTCTCCGCATCAGCGTAGTAGTACACCGAACGCTCATGCGGAGAGAAGTTTTCCAACAGCGGAATGGCCTTATCAAGATATTTCACTGCTTCTTCGTATTGCCATTCGTAGTAGTGACACATTCCGATATAAGCGTGAAAGCGAGGATTAAGTTTATATTGCTTGTCTAATTTTGTGAATAGAAGCAACGCCTCATGATACTTTCCGCTTGCAAAATATTCAAGAGCCTTGCCTAAGTTTTCGGTGTCCTGCTCTTTCTGTGAATAGGAACAAAGAGCAGAAAACATAACTATGCAGAGAATAAAAATCCTTTTCATCTTGCTTTAATGGCAACGGCTTTTTGATATTACGATGTTATTTTGTATAGAAATCTATAAGGCGGATTATCGCCTGACGGCATACATCACAGAATTCGGGATTGGTATTAGTGCGCATACGACAGTCTTATGCTCCTCTGTAAACACCTTTCATACTGTATCCCGCACCCTCGTAAACTCCTATTTTATCCTTATCCGTAGAAGTCGGTGTAGGTATCGGAGTGCCTTTCTCTATCATATCTTCCCACTTACCCTTAAAGTTTTTCAGCGTTGTAATGTTCGGCTCCCATGGTTCTACATCGTGCGGATACATCGGTATTTGCTCTCCTTCATATGCGTATTCATCTCCTAAACCCGCAAAGCTGTGTCCGAACTCATGCACAACAACCGGACGGTAAAGTTTGTGATGCGTCATTGAAAGATTGTATGAGTTCAGAATGCCTCCTCCTCCGTAATTATCTGTGTTCACAAGCACTATTATATGCTCGTAGGGCGTGCCTGCAAGCCAGTCGTGCAGGTCTTTCAAGTGAAGCGTCGTGAGATATCTGTTACTGTAAAAAGTATCAAAATGCGATTTAAGCGCGGTATTCTTCCATATTCCTTTCGATGGAATGCTTGTCCCACTTTCTTTTGAAGGCGATTTCACCGCAATGATGTTGAAACGTTCTTTCATGCTTTTGAATGGTTCGTGAGCAAAGAGAGCATCGCATGCTATGCGTGCATCATTGAGGAATGTTTCCATTTCCTGTTGCTGATAACCTTCGGCAATGAAAGCTACATGTATGCATTTTTCCTGATTTTTTGCTTGTTGAAGTGTCACATAAGGAGTCACGTCATTCTCTCCTATATGCCTTATAAGTATGTCATTTGGCAATATGGTGTGTGTCATTGTCGCCATTATTTCCCTGCGATTGTTGCGCAAATCTATCGTTACGTCTATTGTATCTTTTGGCATTGGTATAAGAAATACGTTCTCAAAAGACTTGATTGTATGTGCAGCCTCATCATAAGAGAGCCATTCCTGAAATAATGTAGAGAACGAATTGCGGTATATCGTCTCGCCGGTGCGATGAGAGCGCACGGTGATCTGTCCGTTTCCTTCTACCGGAATTTCTGCAAGTCGCTGACGTTTTCCGTACCATTTGGGCGAAACAGCCAGTTGATCAACGGATATTTGCTGTTTGTTCTTGTTACCCGAGAATGAATAGTCTATTCTGAGAGTTTTGTCAACAAAATATTCATCAAACACTTGTGCCATTATGTTTTGTGACAACAAAACGGCGATAACTATAAAAAATGCTTTTCTCATATACATAATCAATAAACTTTTAGAACGTCTCCAACTTTTATTCTATACTCACTGCTCAAATTGTTTTTCTTATACAGACTCTTTGTTCTTATTCCGTATAATTGCGCGATAGAATACATACTCTCGCCGTTTCTCACTATGTGAGGACGGTTTTTATATGACTTGTCTGCCTTTTTCCGTTTCTTTTTAAGATATACGATGTCTCCTTCGTGCAATACGGCATCATGGTCACGCTCGTTATATCTTGCCAAAGCACGATAAGGGAGTTCCACTTCCTTTCCTATACTTCTGAAAGTATCTCCTTCTCGGGCTTTCATATAATAGTTGTCGTTATACATGTATATTGTATGAAGCCTGCCGGTTGTGCCCGACGAGCCGCCGGTTGAAGAATGTTTTGCTATAAATCTGTCGTATGAACGGGCAGTGTCGTATTCGTAAAGTCTGTAAAGTTCTATAATTTCTATCAGACGTTGTGCATAGTTTGGATTGGTTGCATATCCGCACTCTTTAAGTCCTCTTGCCCATCCTTTATAGTCAGTCACCGGAATTCTGAACAAACGGCTGTATCTGACATTGTTTTTCAGAAACTTGCTATGGTCTTCATAGCTTTCATATACATTGTTGTAGGCACGGAAGCATTCGCCTATGGCATCATCATCATGATATATCGTAGCTCCCGACCATTCGTGACACTTTATGCCGAAGTGGTTGTTGCCTTTCAATGCGAGGTCACTTTGCCCCGCACCGCTTTCAAACAATCCCTGTGCTAATGT
>CALGRN010000273.1 GCA_937880835.1 uncultured Prevotella sp.
TAACAATTCATAGCTTATATTCGTTTCCTATTATAATGAATTCTGTTATTTTTAATTCTTTTCATCTCATAACTATAACATCACAACATTTTTATCTATCGCAAAAGTTACGAACAATTATAATTATTATAACTCGATTAGAATATATTTGCAATACATTAAACAAAATATATTAATAAAAAAAGCGATGACCCATCTCGGGCAATCGCTTCAAATCTTCAATAGGTATTAGTTTTCTTTAAGGTAAAAAGATTGTTTTCAGGATAACGTTTGCAAAGTTAATAGTTTTTTTGAAAACACCAAAACATTTGCATTATTTTTTAATTATCCTAAAATGAAACATGAATAACGCGAGTTCTGGATGATAACGTGAGTTCAACGAATTATAATTCTTTCTGTAATTTGATGAATATCGAGTATTGTTTTATAGTAAGGTTTGTATGACAAAACGTTTTTGTAGCCATACCGATACGAGATAGTGTTATTCTAATTTTATCGGACAGACACATGCAGGATAAAATTATTGTAAATGCGGACATAGCATGCAATCAACCCGTAGGGACAGACCTCGTGTCTGTCGGTAACATCCATTTGCCTGCAATCAACAACAATGTGCGTATCTGATTATTACTTTCGCACAGATACAGTATATAAATCTTCTAACTCACGTTAAATAATACCCCCCCCTGCAATAAACATAAAAATAAGAGTCGCTTCCTGCACTAATGTGTGAAAGCGACTCTTATTTCTAAAATATAACTATTATGACTTATTCTTTTTCAAGAAGCACGTTCATCATAGCCACTGCTGCTTTTGCAACGGATGTTCCCGGACCGAAAATAGCAGCAACTCCTGCTTTGTAAAGGAAATCATAGTCTTGCGCAGGAATTACTCCTCCTGCAATAACCATGATGTCTTCACGTCCGAGTTTCTTCAACTCTTCAATGAGCTGAGGAACAAGAGTCTTGTGTCCCGCAGCAAGCGAACTTACACCAACTACGTTAACATCGTTCTCTACTGCCTCGCGTGCAGCTTCAGCAGGAGTCTGGAACAACGGTCCCATATCGACATCGAAACCGCAATCGGCATAACCGGTAGCAACAACTTTCGCACCTCTGTCATGTCCGTCCTGACCCATTTTTGCAACGAAGATACGCGGACGACGTCCTTCTTTCTTCGCAAATTCCTCCGTAAGCTCACAAGCTTTCTCAAAGTCTGTGTCGCTTTTACTTTCTGATGAATACACGCCTGAAATTACATTTACTTTTGCTTTATATCTACCCACTACAACTTCGCAGGCATCACTTATCTCACCGAGAGTACAACGGACTTTCGCGCACTCTACCGCACATTCAAGCAGATTGCCCTCGCCGGTACGTACACATTCCGTAAGGGCAGCAAGCGTCTCCTTAACCTTAGCCTCATCACGGTTTGCACGCAATTTTGCAAGGCTTTCTTCCTGCTGTTTACGCACTGCGGTGTTGTCAACTTCGAGGATATCAATAGGATCTTCATGTTCAAGGCGATACTTATTTGTACCTACAATAGTCTGGAAACCGCTGTCGATACGAGCCTGTGTGCGTGCTGCCGCTTCTTCTATGCGCATCTTTGGCACACCTGTTTCAATAGCCTTAGCCATACCGCCGAGTTTCTCTATCTCCTGAATGTGTCCCCAAGCCTTGTGGACAAGTTCATTTGTAAGACTCTCAACATAATAAGAACCTGCCCATGGGTCTATGTGTTTGCAGACCTTTGTTTCGTTCTGTATATATATCTGAGTGTTACGTGCAATACGTGCAGAGAAATCGGTAGGCAATGCAATAGCCTCATCAAGCGCATTAGTGTGCAAACTCTGTGTATGACCTAACACTGCGCCCATAGCTTCTATACAAGTACGTCCGACATTATTATACGGATCTTGTTCCGTAAGCGACCATCCTGATGTCTGCGAGTGCGTACGAAGCATTTCTGATTTATCGTTCTTTGGATTGAACTGACGTATAACCTTAGCCCAAAGAAGACGTGCTGCGCGCATCTTTGCTATCTCCATAAAGTGGTTCATACTGATACCCCAGAAGAAAGACAGACGCGGTGCAAATGCATCGATGTCAAGTCCTGCTTTTATTGCCGCACGCACATAGTCGAGTCCGTCGGCAATGGTATAAGCAAGCTCTATATCTGCGGTAGCACCTGCTTCCTGCATGTGATAACCGGAGATAGAAATAGAGTTGAACTTCGGCATCTTCTGTGAAGTATATTCAAAAATATCAGAGATGATCTTCATAGAGAATGCAGGCGGATAAATATAGGTATTACGCACCATAAATTCTTTCAGAATATCATTCTGGATCGTTCCGGCCATCTCTTCAAGTTTGGCTCCCTGTTCTAATCCGGCATTGATATAAAATGCCATAATCGGAAGTACGGCACCATTCATTGTCATAGATACAGACATCTTGTTCAAAGGAATGCCATCAAACAAGACCTTCATATTTTCAAGCGAACAGATAGACACGCCGGCCTTACCAACGTCACCTACCACACGTTCATGGTCAGGGTCATAACCGCGGTGTGTAGCCAAGTCAAAAGCAACCGACAGGCCTTTCTGTCCGGAAGCTAAGTTACGACGATAGAAAGCATTCGACTCTTCAGCTGTAGAGAACCCTGCATACTGGCGGATAGTCCATGGACGAAGGGTATACATCACCGAATACGGACCACGCAAATAAGGAGGAAGTCCGGCAGCATAGCCGAGATGTTCCATTCCTTCGAGGTCTTCTTTTGTATAAACAGGCTTCACTTCAATGTGTTCCGGTGTTTTCCAGTCAGCGGAGATACCGTTAGCCTTTTGCCATTCAGCACCATTAGCAGGCTGAAATGCGGCATATATATCGATGTTTTTAAAATCTTTTCTCATCTTACTTCAATAGTTTAGCGTTAAACTCTTTCAAGGTATCCAATACGTTGACACGAACATGGATGAAGTTTTCGATACCTGCGGCTTTCAAGTCATCCATACAAGCCGGAGCACCGGCAACGATAAACATAGCGCGACCATTCAAGGCCTTGAAAGCAGGAACTGCATATTCAGCATATTCATCATCGCTGGAACAGATGACAACAATATCAGCTTTCGCAGCCATCGCTGCCTCTACTCCTGCCTCTACTGTTTCAAATCCAAGATTATCGATTACTTCATAACCGGCACAAGCCAGGAAGTTGCAAGAATATTGCGCACGTGCCTGACGCATCGCCAGATTACCAATTGTCAACATGAACGCTTTCGGACGTTTGCCCGATGCTTCCGTTTCAAGACGTAACGCTTCAAACTCACTGGCTGCACGATCGAATACCAATGTATCCACATCTTCCTCACAAGTATGAGAGTCACCTCCACAGCAGCATTTTCCTTCCACAGGTTTCTTGTCACCGGCTTTTTCGTTGAAATTCGGGAATTGGTTAGTACCCAACAGAATTTCACGACGCTGTGCCACTGCTTTATGACGAGCTTTATTGCTTTCGTTTACTGCAGCCTGAACCGTACCAGCTTTTAATGCGGCATAGAAACCACCTGCTTCTTCTGTAGCAAGGAAGATTTCCCACGCTTGTTTAGCAATGGATACAGTCAGGTTCTCAATATAATAAGAACCGGCAGCCGGGTCAATTACTTTATCGAAATGAGATTCTTCTTTCAGCAATAGTTGTTGATTGCGAGCCAGACGTTCTGATAACTCATCCGGAGTCCCATAAGTCTTATCAAACGGAACGACTGTCATTGAATCTACCCCACCCAAAGCGGCACTCATTGCTTCAGTCTGTGTACGAAGTAAATTCACGTGTGCGTCAAACAAAGTAAGATTAAAAGTAGAAGTTTCGGCATGAACCGCCATTTTTGCTGCACAACGACATTCGCCGTTAGCTCCCTTATTATCGCAATCACGCAGACATTCAGGTTTATAAGAAGCTACGATATTTGCCCACAATAGACGTGCGGCACGGAACTTCGCAATTTCAAGGAAGTAATTGGAGCTGATACCGAAGTTGAATTTTATCTTTTTAGCTACTACGGCAGCGG
>CALGRN010000274.1 GCA_937880835.1 uncultured Prevotella sp.
ACAAATTGAACGACTTGGCTACTAACGCAGTGTTCAATATCTTGTTCTGTCTGTTGCTTGTTGTCTTCGCTTTGTCTTTCTTCGGTTGGTTTGAGATAACCCTTCCGTCTAAATGGACAAACTCTGTTGATAACAAAGCATCAAGCACGAGCGGTCTGCTTTCAATATTCCTCATGGCGTTTACGCTTACATTGGTAAGCTTCTCATGCACCGGTCCTATTATCGGCTTCTTGCTTGTTGACTTCGCCACATCTGGAAGTATTGTTGCACCGGCAATCGGTATGTTTGGTTTCGCACTTGCCCTTGCATTACCTTTCACCCTGTTTGCACTGTTCCCCACATGGTTGAAGCAAGCTCCCAAGTCGGGTTCTTGGATGAATACGATAAAGATTGTGCTTGGTTTCATCGAGTTGGCGTTTGCATTGAAGTTCTTCTCAGTTGCCGATCTCGCTTACGGATGGCATCTAATGGACCGCGAGGTGTTCCTCTCTCTCTGGATAATAATATTCGGAATGCTCGGACTTTACCTTATCGGCATACTTAAATTCCAAAGCGATATGGGCAGCGAAAAAGCCATGCCGGTAGGATGTATAATGCTCGGTATGATTTCATTATCATTCGCTGTATATATGATACCCGGACTTTGGGGTGCACCTTGTAAAGCTGTGAGTGCGTTTGCGCCTCCTATGAACACGCAAGACTTCAATCTCAACACTAAGGAAGTGCATCCGGCATATACCGATTATGAAGAAGGTATGGCGGCAGCGGCAAAACAAGGCAAGCCGGTTATGATAGACTTTACCGGTTTCGGTTGTGTAAACTGCCGTAAAATGGAAGCTGCCGTATGGACAGATCCGCAGGTAGCAGAGAAACTTACAAAGGATTACGTGCTTATTTCTCTGTATGTTGACGACAAGACTCCATTGGCAAAACCGTTGGAGGTGATTAAACCTAACGGCGAGAAACGCACGCTAAGAACTGTTGGTGATAAGTGGAGTCATCTCGAAGAAACAAAATTCGGCTATCTTGCTCAACCTTTCTATGTTACGGTTGACAATGAAGGAAATCCGCTTTCAGGTTCATTTGTATATAAAGAGGATATCCCGGGATATATAGATTTCCTTGACAAAGGACTAAATAAATACAAGAGCGGAAAGTAAATTACGATAAAGTATAAAATAAAAATAATGATGTGTTGCGATGATTTGCAGCACATCATTATTTTTTTATTACAATATTTGATTTTCTGTTTTATTCTTTCTGGAATGATTTATAATTATCTTAACCTGAGTTCGATTAATTCAATCCAATAGATTTAATTATAACCTTTAAACGTTGGAAAGTGAACAGACACGCAATATTGTTGTAAATACATATAGGCACGTGGAAATTTGGACACGCACAGGGCGCGTCCCTACATGCAGGATATAATATATACATCGCAATCAGCATGTAGGGACAGACCATGTGTCTGTCCGATAAATGTAAAACAACGCTATCTTGTATCGGTATGGCTGCAAAAAACGTTTTGCCATAAAAATCGTACTATAAAATAATACGCTATATTCATCAAA
>CALGRN010000275.1 GCA_937880835.1 uncultured Prevotella sp.
TCTTGCCCCAGTAGCTTCTAAATCGTGAAGCCTGCGCAAGCAGTTCGTCGGGCGAACGCATGTCATCCGAGTGCAAATCCCATGTGTCCGGATTGTGACAATACCTGCATCTCATCTTGCATCCTTTAAGAAATATTACGAAACGAATGCCAGGTCCATCTACCGAACCGAAAGATTCAACCGAATGTATTGCTGCTTTTGTCATATCTTAGCGTCTTTTTCAACTATTCGAATATCTGCCATTAACTTTTTTCGGAAACATTATCAACCGTTTCTTGTGCTTAATCTGCTGACAATTGCAAACGACTGACGATTGCCTTAAAGACATCCGCCAGCCGTAATACTATCAATCATAATTGTGGTTTCAAGCCAATCTGTCGTGCGCCTGACGCGAAATAACGTCCATTTGCTGCTCTTTTGTCAGGTCGATAAACTTCACCGCATAACCGCTTACACGTATTGTGAAGTTTGCATATTCCTCCTTTTCGGGATGATTCATTGCATCTATGAGCTTGTCTATGCCGAAAATGTTGACGTTAAGATGATGCGCTCCGCGATCAAAATAACCATCCATGACGCTTACGAGCGTTTCGATTTGCTCGTCTTGCGTATGTCCGAGAGCAGAAGGACTTATCGTCTGAGTGTTTGAAATGCCGTCAAGCGCATACTCATAAGGCAGTTTTGCCACTGAATTAAGAGATGCCAACAAGCCGTTTTTCTCTGCTCCGTAAGAAGGATTTGCACCCGGTGACAACGGTTCTGCTGCCTTTCTGCCGTCCGGCAGACTGCCGGTTGCCTTACCGTAAACAACGTTTGACGTGATAGTCAGAATACTTGTAGTAGGTTCGGAGTTACGATATGTGTGAAATTTCCGTATCTTTTTCATAAACGTTTTAAGCAACCAAACGGCTATTTCATCCGCTCTGTCATCATCGTTTCCATAACGCGGAAAGTCTCCTTCGGTCTTATAATCTACCGCAAAGCCTGTTTCATCGCGCACAACATTTACTTTTGCGTATTTGATAGCACAAAGAGAGTCAACCACATGTGAAAATCCTGCAATGCCGGTAGCAAACGTGCGTCGCACATCAGTATCAATAAGAGCAAGTTCGGCAGCTTCATAGAAATACTTGTCGTGCATGTAATGTATCAAATTAAGAGTATTCACGTAGAGTCCTGCAAGCCAATCCATCATGTCATTGAAACGCGGCATGACCTCCTCATATTTCAAAACGTTGTCTGTTATCGGACGCATTGCAGGTCCGCACTGCTCTCTCGTCTTTGCATCGACACCACCGTTGATTGCATAAAGCAAGCATTTGGCAAGATTGGCACGTGCTCCGAAGAACTGCATTTCTTTTCCTGTCTGTGTAGCTGAAACACAACAGCATATCGAATAGTCATCTCCCCACACCGGTCGCATAACATCATCGTTCTCATATTGTATCGAACTTGTCGTAACGGAAATCTTAGAAGCATATCGCTTGAATGTTTCCGGAAGACGAGAGCAATAAAGAACTGTCAGGTTTGGTTCGGGAGAAGGTCCCATATTCTCTAATGTGTGAAGGAAACGGAAGTCGTTCTTCGTAACCATACTGCGTCCGTCCATGCCCATTCCTGCAACTTCGAGAGTAGCCCATACCGGATCTCCGGAAAAGAGTTGATTGTAAGAAGGTATTCTTGCAAACTTAACCATGCGGAATTTCATTACCAAATGGTCTATAAGTTCCTGTGCTTGTGATTCTGTAATAGTTCCTTCTTCAAGGTCTCTTTGTATGTATATGTCCAAGAAAGTAGATACACGACCTACCGACATGGCTGCTCCGTTCTGCGTTTTTATAGCTGCAAGATAGCCGAAATAAAGCCATTGGACAGCTTCTTTGGCGTTTTTCGCGGGCTGAGATATGTCATATCCGTATATTTCAGCCATCTTTTTCATCTGTTTGAGGGCTTTTATCTGCATTGCAACTTCCTCCCTCAAACGTATCACATCATCTGTCATAGTGCCGCATCCCACATAAGAAAGGTCTTCTTTCTTCTTCTCTATCAGGAAGTCTATACCGTAGAGAGCCACACGTCGGTAATCTCCTACGATGCGTCCGCGTCCGTATGTGTCGGGCAGACCTGTCAGAATATGGTTGTGTCTGACGCTTTTCATCTCGTCTGTGTATGCATCAAACACACCGTCGTTATGAGTTTTGTGATATTCCGTGAATATTTTGTGAAGTTCTTTTGATGGTTCGTAACCGTAAGTAGTGCACGCCTGTTCAGCCATGTTTATGCCACCGTATGGCATGAATGCACGTTTCAGAGGTTTATCGGTCTGCAATCCTACAACTTGTTCTATTTCTTTTGTTCCTTCGCCGATATAAGCTGCGCCGTAAGAAGTAAGCCCTGAGACAATCTTTGTCTCCATATCAAGCACTCCGCCTTTTGCTCTTTCTTCCTTTTGAAGTATCTGTAAGATACCCCATAGTTTGTTTGTTGCATCGGTAGGAGCTTCAAGAAATTCTTCATTACCGTTGTAAACGGTGTAGTTATTCTGAATAAAATCGCGAACATCGATATCGTCTGTCCATTTGTTTCCTTTGAAACCTCTCCATTCTTGTTTCATCTTTTTGTCTTTTTTAGTTTAATTACACATAAGCATTTACACGCTTTTTATTAAAATCTAATTCGTTTTTGCGCTGCAAAATTAATACTTATTTCTAATATATGCAATACTTAAATATAAGTATTTTGCAAAGCCGACTTTGCAAATTAAGCGTTATTTATTGCAAAACATGTATAATATAGCCTTTGATATGTCGTAAAACAGAATATGAAAGGGGTATTCCATGTTTGCCGGAAAACGATGTTTTCATCATCAGAATACATTTGTTTGCAGCTGTTTTGTCAATTCTCGTTTTAGTAGATAACGAAAAATGTAGCATGTATATACGACATATGGAATGCAGTTTCTGAACTTTCGTCATGCTAAATAAACGTATTTCAACATTGTTTTGTAATTTTGCATCGCCAAAATATTAGGAAAATGGAAAAAAGTCAAGCGATAAACGAACAGACGAAAGAGATGCAGAAGGTCATTTTAGGAATACTTTCTGCCATTGATAAGGTTTGTCGTGAACACGGATTGCATTACTACATGATAGCCGGAACAATGCTCGGAGCTGTGCGCCACAAAGGTTTCATCCCTTGGGATGATGATGCCGATGTTGCATTACCACGTCGCGATTACGACATTTTGATAGCTCATGCAAACGAATGGTTGCCCGAACAGTATGAACTTGTAAGCGGTGATAAAGACCCGAACTATCCCTATCTGTTTGCAAGAATACAAGACAAGAACACCACTTACATACTTCGCAGATGCTTCAACTATGTGGGCGGCGTGCCGGTGGATGTCTTTCCGCTCGACGGAATGACCGAGAACAGACTCCTGCGCAATCTGCATTACATGAAATATAATGTACTTAAAAGACTTCTTTACTTCTCTTTGCGCGACCCTTATAAGCATGGCGACGGTATAAACTGCAAATTCATAAAACTGTGTCATAAAGTTCTTTCGCCCGAAAAGTTGCATTCCATGCTCGACAGAGTGCAGCGAGAATACGACTATGACGCATCTAATCTGATAGCCGACCACGACAACAAGCCGTCGAGAGGCATTCTGCCGAAGAGCGTTTACGGCACTCCTAAGGATGTAAGTTTTGAAGGAATGCAGTTTCACGGCGTTGAAAATCCCGACAGATATTTGCGATATTGCTACGGCGAATATATGAAAATGCCCGATAAATATCCTCCTCAGAATTTCAGATACCTGAATATGAAGATGCCTTATGCCGAATATAAAAACAAGGAAAGATAATACATTCTCAATGGAATGAAGTCAGTTGATATATGATAATTTAAAAATATCGAAACACGGAAACTGCTCTGAAAAGGTGGAAAAATCCCTTTTTCAGAGCTGTTTTTATGTTTTAAGAACGCATTATTGCCTCATTCAAACGACAATTTTTATTCTTATGTGATTATGTATCATTTTTCCGAATTGCAAAACAATAACTTTCAGCGTGCAAAAGGATAACTTTCAGTGCACAAAACAATAACTTTCGCAGTGCGAAACAATAACTTTTGCATTTCTATGATAAAACAGCTTATAAAGCGGAGGGATATTGTCACTGCTCAACGAAAATTGCGTCTGAATTGCGTTGGAGACATCTTGTTCTGATTTTTGAACACTCTCGAAAAATAAGCCAAATCCTCAAAGCCGCATTTTCTTGCCACTTCGCTTATTGGAATGTCTTTTGTTTTGAGCATTCTCTTGGCATAATCCATTCTTATTTTTTGAATATAAGTAGATGTGTTGTCACCCGTTATGGTATAAATCTTGCGCAACAGCTGTTTCTGCGTCATAAACATAGCCGATGCAACGCTATCCGTATCAACGCTCAACGTGCCCATTTGCTTGTAAACAATATCTACAAACCTGTTCAAGAAGTCCTGGTCGTATTTCGATAGTGTAACTTCTTCATCGTCATTTCTTTGGAATGATACCGAATATTTATCGCGCAAGGTTTTCTTTTGTTCCAATAATCGCTTCATAACCGAGTTCAATTCCTCTGAATTGAAAGGCTTGAAAAGATACACATCAGCTCCTGCTTCTATGCCTTCTATACGATCTTTCTCTGAACATTTGGCAGAAA
>CALGRN010000276.1 GCA_937880835.1 uncultured Prevotella sp.
AGTGCTGATAATGTATGTTGCAGAGCTATGCAATGTATTCTGACAAACTTTAAACAAATAACCGTTTGGGTATATAAAAAACATCTTGTTTGTAAATTAATTCGTCGAACTCACGTTATTTATAAAAAAAACTATCTTAATTCCATTGCAGAATTAAGATAGTCAGATGTTTTAGTTTATAAAGTTTAAAATAGCAAATCAGAAGCGAGTCATGAACTCTACCACAAATTTATCTTTCTCGGAGGGTTTTATTGTTGCTCCGTTACGATATAAATATTTCTCGTAGTTCAGTCTTATATCTGCCACGAAAGGCAGGTTCATGCTCAGCGTTACGCCGCCGGTGATACGCGACCGTTCACTGTCTGTTGTCATTAACGAACCTTTTACGTCTTGTTTTCCATCAAGATAACGCATTCCATCGCTGTGATCGCTCATATAATCGTAACGCAAAAGAGGTGATATTTTTGAAAAGAAACCCTTGCGCAGAGGTATGTCGTAGTTTATGAAAGCATCTACCGAATGTACTCCTTTAAATGCGTCATGAGCATAATCTTTATATAAATACTCGGCTTCTATATGCCAACCGTGAGCGTGATAATAAGCTCCGCCGTCGTACATCATCACCGATATGTGATCGGGACGTATTTTCTGCACGCTCAACGTGATGTTCCAACCGCGAGGTAAGAATAACTGCGTCTTTGCAGAAAAGTTGATATTGTCTGTCCAGAAGTCTTTTTGGTTAGTCAATCCTGAACCGTTAAACATACCTGCTTCAAGCCTTATCGGAAATCCGACATTTAGATTATAGCTTACCGTTGCACCGACATCGCGCACGTTTCCCACTTGTTTAGCTATAAAAGAACGATTTGCAAAGTATTGCTGATGGGGTGATCTGTGAGCATCTATCGTAAACGGAACGCGCATTTGTCCTATCGTAAACTGAAACTGATCTGCTGGTTTCAATCTCGTATATGCATCAAGCATCTTTATCTTACCTTCATCGGAGAGATCTATTTCCGCTTTATATTCAATTCTTTTAGATACTCTACCTTCAAAACTAATACGTGCATTTCTCATCTCAAACCGACCTTTGCCATCGTCAGGCTGATATTCATATTTGCTTCTTACAGTACCGTGAATGACTGATTTCTTTTCACTTTCCACTTCATCCTGCGCACTTGCCTGAATAACACAAATCGATGTCAATAACAATAATGCTGTGATGCTTCTTTTATTCATAATAAGATAATTGTTTTTTCGACTGCAAATTTAGTAATAAAGCATGTATCCGATTTTATAAAAGACATTAAGAATAATAGACATTTGTGTTTCATTCCTGTTACAGAGACATGTAACCACCGTATTCATTAAAACCTTTTGCAGATAAATACGAACGTATCTGTTTACCTTTAATATATAAAAGAACAGAGAGAATACACATTCTTTACAGCTTGTATTCTCTCTGCCTGCATGTTTTTATGTTTCTTTTATTTCAACTATGCGTGTCGGACTCTGCTCTTTATTTCTCCTGTTGGTCACTGTAACGACTGCTTGTGCAAAGTTTATGAATGCTTGTCCCGTCATACTGTCGACGTTCAGTGCGGCAGGAGTGCCCGAATCACCGTTCTCGCATATGCTTTGAACTATCGGAATCTGTGCCAACAGAGGTATGTTCATATCTTTTGCAAGGTTCTTTGCGCCTTCTTTTCCGAATATATAGTATTTGTTTTCGGGAAGTTCGGCAGGCGTAAACCATGCCATGTTCTCTACTAATCCGAGTATAGGCACATTCACTTTGTCGTTCTGATACATGTCTATACCTTTCCGTGCGTCAGATAATGCCACCTGTTGCGGTGTGCTTACTATCACAGCACCAGTTATGGCAAGAGTCTGAAGCAGCGTAAGATGAATGTCGCTTGTACCCGGTGGCGTGTCAAGAATGAAATAATCAAGTTCTCCCCAGTCAGAATCTGCAATCAGTTGTTTAAGTGCATTCGATGCCATACCGCCTCTCCAAAGAGTAGCCGTATCGGGATTGACAAAGAAACCGATGCTTAACAGTTTTATTCCGTATTTCTCTATGGGTTCGATAAGGTCGCGTCCGTCCTTGTTAACGGCATAAGGACGCGCATCTTCTACATTAAACATCTTTGGCATAGAAGGTCCGAAGATGTCTGCATCAAGTAGTCCTACCTTGTAACCGAGCTTTGCCAGCGCAATGGCAAGATTTGCCGAAACGGTGCTTTTGCCTACTCCGCCCTTACCGGAGCTTATCGCTATTATGTTCTTAACGTTAGGAAGCAGCTTTCCAACCTCTGGTCTTGGTTTCGATTTATATTCCTGCAATATCGTTACCTCTACCTCTTTGCCTACATGATAGTGTATTGCTGCTTCGGCAGCCTTAACGGTTGATTTCAGAAAAGGATCTGTTTCTCGTGGAAATATCAGCGTGAAAGATACTTTTGTTCCGTCTATACGGATGTCGTCTGCAACCATTTCACTTTCTACAAGATTTTTTTTGTTGCCCGGATACGTCACCGTAGCCAAAGCATCCATTATCAGTTTCGGATATAATGTCATAATGTTTGTACTTTTTTTGTAAGGCAAAGGTACTATAAAACAGTATAATTACAAAATTTATTCAAGTTTATTGAGAAATATAATGTTAACTTGTTGAAATCTTTATACAGTACCCTTGAAATATCTTTTTATTATAATGCAGTATTTGGCTTACTGCATCCGTTATCATTGTTTATATGATATAAGAATGGCATATACCGCTTAAATGTTTTAAGACGATATATGCCTTTTTAATTATTAATGTTATTTTATGATTAAATATGCTTTCAAATGCATCAGAAGTTTACACCGAAGTTAATGTAGAAACATCCGTTGTTGGTGTCATCGAAATCGTCCTGACCGATGTTTGCAAGTCCGAAATCGTAATTTAAATCAAAGTACATCATCTGAAAACTTAAACCTACGCCAAGTTTCAAACCTCCATCAAAGCGTCCGAAATAGTTGTCTTTGAACGAACTGAAAGCTTTTCTGTCGCCGTAGTTCTTGATTTTTCCACCAACACCGCAACTGAGATAGCCTCCGAAGAAAGGTTCGACAGAAAACTCATCAGTTGCAAAATATCTGTATTTCACCAATATAGGCAATTCAAGATAGTTCAAATCGTAAGTGAAATTCTTTCCTTCATATTCACTTTTTCCACCTTTTTCTGTATAATAAAGTCCGCTTTCGATGAATACGGGTGCAGCAGGAGAGAGCTGAGTTCCTATTGCAAATCCCACATTAAGACCTGCTTGAACTTTGTTTCCGTCAAGTGCTTTGGAGTCGGAGTTAACCGTTGACAGTCCCAATCCTAATCTTAGTCCGTAGTAAGTGTTGCTCATCTCAACATCTCCGCTGTTATAACGATGTTTAGGATGAATGGGACGTCCGTCTGGATAGAATTGTGCAGATGTCTGTAACGCGAACGACAATCCTATGATTGCCAATAAAAATAGTTTCTTCATATAGATTTTCATTTAATGTTTGGCGCAAAGATAAGCATTGTTTTCGAGAAAAACAAATAAGAAATCCCTAAATGTTATTATAGATGTATCTACTTTTATTAAAAACATATCATTTGTTTGTTTTATCGGAAGAAATCAGCCTGAAAACAGGGAATGTTTCTGTTGATTTTCAAAAGTTATCCTTTTGCAGCCTGAAAGGATAGCTTTTACACGCTGAAACAATAATTTTTGAGTTGCAAAAGGATAGCTTTTGCGATACCGTATTTAAGAAAGTATATTGCCGTATTTAAGAATGCATATTACCAGTCTCCAAAAAGTGTATTAAGAATCTCCAAAAAGTGTATTACCAAATTGAAGAAAGTGTATTACCAAATTAAAGAAGGTGTATTACTGGTAAAATGAAACAGCAGCCGAGTAGAATAAATCCCTATCTTCGACTGCTGTTTCTTTGTTATGATATATTATGATTTTATTTGTGTTTTTTCCTTTTTCCCGAGTATTGTTTCAGAATACAAAGAACAGCGAAAGGCTTCCCCAACGCTCGTCATGTTTATCCGGTGTCGGCGTTATCATAGGTGCAGACGATTCAAATCCTATCTTTTGAGCGTAAGCGGTATTGCCATTACGTTTTCCATCTGTTAGCATAAGGCGAAGCGAAGCACCTATTCCGTAAGTACCTAAATGCAATATATAGGTGGTATTCAAGGTTAATGTTGAATATGTACTGTTGTAATATGCATAAGGAGTAAAAGCATGTTGGAAGTCAAGATGTTCGATAGAATGGTTTTGCATATCTACATTATAGCTGTCGTTCAGACGAATTTGTTTTCCGTAAAGAAGCCCAATTTCACATTCGGAATACTTGGAATTCAGATGATATTCAATTCTGAAATGAGGAAAGATACTGCTGTTCTTAATAGCATATCCTTTGCTTGAATATTTCTCTTTACGCATAAATAGAGCCGTTCCGCCTGTAATGCTGATGTTGTTGTTTGCGTTAAGCGCATAGCTCATACGCATCCGGGCAAGTCCTTTATATACATCAAGTGTATAGTTTTGTTGCGTGGCGATGCGTCGGAAATCGTATATGTTGTTGTCTTTGTCTATAAGATATTCCTCGAATATATTCTCATATCCTTTACGTTTCTCAATGTCAGCTTCTGCAAAAAGCGAAAACGATATGC
>CALGRN010000277.1 GCA_937880835.1 uncultured Prevotella sp.
GATCATACAAAACGGTATGCTCGTCGGTGCTGTGACTCATGTTTTTGTCAATAATCCCAAACAGGGATATGCCATCTTTGCCGAAAATATGTTGACAAGATATAAATGAAAAGCGAAAAACAACCAGATAACAGATGAAGATAAAGTCGTACAGCAAAGAAACAAAGGCTTATTGGGGCATGACGCTCACGATGCTTATTATCGGTCTGTCGTTCGTTTTCGTCAAGATATCGTTACGCTATGCCGACTCTTCCGACGTGCTTGCTCATCGTTTCACCTCTGCCGCAGTTGTTATGATTGCGATACATCTTGCAAGTGGAAAGAAATTTCCACTCATACGGAAAGCCTGTCTCTCTCAACTCATGCTCCTTTCGGTATTCTATCCGTTGTTGTTTTTCGGTCTTCAAACATTAGGTCTGCAATATACCACCGCTTCGGAAGCCGGTATTTTGTCAGCAATAATGCCTGTCGTAACGCTGATTATGGCATCGGTGATTCTTAAAGAAAGAAGTTCCTGCGGTCAGATTGTCGGCATTCTGACGTCTATTGCGGGCGTTATATACATCTTTTATAATAACGGTATCACCACGCAAACCGACAGTTTAAAGGGAAATCTGCTCATCATAGCCTGCGTTTTGGCAATAGTCACCTATTATATATTGGGAAGACGCATAAACAAAGAGTTCGACGCAAGGGACATAACCTTCTTTATGATACTCACTGCGTGCGTGATATTCAATGCAACAGCACTGCTTTTACATGCAGCAGAGGGCAAAATGTCTGCCTATTTCGAGCCACTCGTTCATAAGGAATTTATCTTTTCCATTCTGTATTTAGGCGTGCTTTCGTCTCTCTTCACTTCTTTTTTCAACAATTATGCACTGTCCGTAATGTCGGCTTCGCAAGTAGCAGTGTTCAACAATTTGAGTCCTGTCATCACGATTGTGGGAGGTTCGGTCATACTTGGCGAACAACTGCACGCTTATCACATAATAGGCGCAGTGCTTGTGATAGCAGGTGTAACGGCTACAATGGTGTTTAAGAAGAAACAATCAGATTGATTTCTTGTTTGGAAACAACAGAAACATAAGACATTTTTACCCTGCAAAAAATGCTATTCGTAAAGTTTTGATATTCAGTTTATTGCAATCGGCATTCCAAAAGTTATTGTTTTGCATTGTAAAAGTTATCCTTTTGCATCATAAAAGCTATTGTTTTAGTATGCAAAAGGATAACTTTTGAAAACGGCTTTTAATTCTTTTATTTTTCAATATTACTTTTATTCGCTTCCATTTTCTTTATTTATACGGTCTGCCTGCATTACCGTTAGCGTATGTCATGCGCCGTACCAAAGTTTGTCGCCACGTATTTCCAAAGGCATTTCAATGTTGTCGGTGAACAGTAAACCAGTGCCTAATCCTTGCGGAATGCTTATTCCGCTTCCGTAAGTCTTTGCTGTGAAATGGGCAATGGCATTCAGTCCCACGTTACTTTCAAGCGCACTTGTAATCCACGAGCCTGTTCCGCGCTCATCGGCAAGCTTTATCCATTCCTCAGAACCGCACATTCCGCCATGCAACGAGGGTTTGATTATTATGTATTGCGGTTGAATACAGTCTAAAAGTTCTGCCTTCTTGTCTGCATCATTCACTCCTATCAGTTCCTCGTCGAGTGCAACCGGCAGCGGTGTCATGCGACAGATGTCAGCCATTTTCTTCCATTGCTGCTGCCTTATGGGTTGCTCTATCGAATGAATATCGTATTTTGCGAGCCGTTCGAGCTTTCTCATTACATCATCATACTCAAATCCTCCGTTCGCATCCACACGCAGTTCTATCTGTTCTTTCGTAAAACTTTCACGGACATGGCGTATCAGTTCGAGTTCCTTTTCAAAGTCAATAGCACCTATTTTCAGTTTTATACATCGAAAACCTTGTTTCAGTTTCTCATTGATACGGTCATACATCTCTTCAAATCTGCCCATCCATACAAGCCCGTTTATGGTTATTCCCTCTTCACCACGAGCGAAAGGGGTGTCGAAAAGGGCTGTTGAGCCTGCTGCGGAAAGCTGTGCAAGCGCGGTTTCAATGCCGAAAAGAATCGATGGATATGCTCTGAGGAAATCGTAATCTATCTCCCCCGACATCTCAAAACGTCTGCATACATCCTGCAAAATGCTTTCGTATTCAGGCAGATCGTCGCAACTCAATCCGGGCAGTGGAGCACATTCGCCCACTCCTTTGATTTCCTGCGCATCGGCATTGCATATCGTAACTAACCACGAATGCCTTGCGTGATACACTCCGCGCGAAGTTCCTGCCGGCTGTTTGAAATGAAAAGTCTTTCTATCCGTAGATATGATGTATTTCTTTTTCTGCATGGCTTATCCGCATTATTTCAGCAAACATACTGTCAAGGGAATTGAGGATACTTGTCGAAGTCAGGCTTGCGCTTTTCCAGAAAAGCCCTTCCGCCCTCTTGTGCCTCATCCATTGTGTAGTAAAGCATGGTGGCATCGCCGGCAAGTTCTTGTATTCCGGCTTGTCCGTCAAGTTCTGCATTAAGTCCTGCCTTTATCATTCGCAACGCCAAAGGACTGCGCTGCATCATCGTCTCTGCCCATTCTACACATTCGTCTTCCAACTTTTCAAACGGAACAACTTTGTTAACCATTCCCATTCGTTCTGCTTCTGCGGCAGAATACTGACGACATAGAAACCAAATCTCACGCGCTTTCTTCTGTCCTACCATTCTTGCAAGGTACGAAGAACCGAAACCTGCATCGAAAGAACCTACCTTTGGACCTGTCTGACCAAAGATAGCGTTGTCGCTTGCGATAGTTAAATCGCACATAACGTGCAACACATGACCTCCGCCGATAGCGTAACCGTTGACCATTGCTATAACCGGCTTGGGCAAACGGCGTATCTGCATCTGCACATCAAGCACGTTAAGACGCGGCACTCCGTCGTTTCCTATATATCCTCCGCGCCCCTTTACGTGCATGTCACCACCCGAACAGAAGGCTTTGTCGCCTGCTCCTGTAAGTATAACAACACGTATATTGTGAGCTTCGCGGCAATAAGCGAAAGCCTGAGACATCTCAAATGTGGTGAGAGGAGTAAACGCATTGCGATATTGCGGACGGTTTATTGTTATCTTGGCTATATGGTTATACTCTTCGAAAAGGATTTCCTTAAAATCGAAATCTGCTATTTTTTTCCATTCTCTTTTATGTTCCATTGCTGTTTGTTTTATATAGTTATTTAATCATCTGCATATTTTCATGTTTCCGGAAAAGCTCTTCAAAAGTAGCTTTTCATTGGTTTTCTCGTTAAAGTTTTAAGATGTTATAGTATTCTTTCAGCACTCTGTCGTCTTCATCGGGGTTGGTAAAGACTTCAAGAAGCATCGGACGCGGGCATTTTCCATTAAGAAACTCGTTCATGGATGCTTCAAGTTCTGCCTTGTTTGTTGCCGAAATATATTTTATATCGTATGCTTCGCATATCCCGCGTGCAGACTTTCCATGTGCACCGGAAATAAACTTGTCGAGCGCAGGGCTTTCTTTAAGACCTCCAATCTGCCTGAATATACCGCCGCAACCATTATTCAATAGCATTATACGTAAGTTATCGCGCAGCATTTCATTGCAAAGTGCATTCTGATCGTAAAAGAAACTAAGGTCGCCAGTTACGTGATAGACACGCTTTTCGCATAACAATGAGAAGCCGGCAGCAGTGGAAAGACTTCCTTCTATGCCGTTAGTTCCGCGATTGCAGAATATGTAATGGCGTGCATAAATGTTTCCGAGCCTTACCGAAATGCTGTTTGCATAATGCACGATGCAGTCTTCCAATCCGTTTTCAAACATACTAACGGCGAGCATTTGCGAATAATCTGGCTTAAAATCCGATGCGTGCGAAGCTGCTTTTTTCAATGCTTTATGCCACAACTTGCGATATTCGGTTGTATTACCGTTTATCTTATCGGCTATCGCACCTACTACATCGGTTGCCGAACCCTCTATAACACCGCTCAAATTCATAAACGTATCGTGTATGTCACCATTCTCGCTGACCCTCCATTGTTCTGCTTTGTCGGCACGACGCAAGAATTCTTTCAGCCTTTTACTTATCAAAGTATCGCCCAAATAGAGTATAAAGTCGGGCAGATATGCATCATCGTTGCCTATATTTGAAATCACTTCGTCGAAATGCGGAATATCTCCGAAATGCGGACTCAATGCTTCTCTTAGCACAACTGCATAATTGCCGACCGCTTTCATGTCTTCTTCTATCAGGTTTTGCGTTACCATCTGACCTATCACAAGCATGGGACGAGATGCCGAAACGAAATTTTCGGCAACCTTATCTGCATAATAATCATGTGTGGCAGGATTGATACGAATAATGGAACGTTCTTTCGGCAGCTCGCTTATGTTAAACTCAAAGAGCGGTTCTGATATCGGAACGTTTATGTGAACAGGCTTGAATGAGCGGTGACATGCCTCCAACAACGCTTCATTTATCATCCTGTTGCAGTGCCAATGCTCGATCTCGTTTTTCGGTTCGGGCAGATTTACAGCCTTTCCGACAAACTTTCCGAGCGCATTTGCTTGCGGAATAGTCTGCCCGTCGAGTTGTTCTATCCATGCGGAAGGTCTGTCTGCCGAAACCACAATAAGCGGAATGTGCTGATAGGATGCTTCTGCTACGGCAGGAGATAGATTGAGCAGTGCTGTTCCGGAAGTGACACAAACCACCACCGGAGCACAAATTGCCTGCGAAATGCCAAGTGCATAGAAGCCGGCAGAACGTTCGTCGGTCACAGGATAGCACGTTATCGAGGGACATTCGTTGAGGTTGTGCACTATGGGAGCATTTCTGCTGCCCGGACATACCACTGCATGACGCACTCCGTGTGACACGAGAAGCGCGGTCAGTATATTTACATTATCTTTGTTTACGTACATTTCCGTTATGAGTTTTTGGGCAGGAAAACGAGTCGTACAATTCCTTTTTAACTTCGGGACATGCGCATGCAGCGTCTCATGGTTTCCATTTTTGCTTCCGTTTCATCCCATTCCTGCTGCTCATTGCTGTCGCGAAGCAGTCCGCCTCCTGCGTAAAGGAAGCATCGGTCGGCTTCTATGCGCATGCAACGCAACGACACATACAGATGCGTTTCGCCGTCCATGCGCAGCAAGCCGGTAAATCCGCTGTAATATCCGCGTGCTTCCGATTCGTTGTTTACGATGAAGTCGAGTGCTTTCAGCTTTGGTATTCCGCATACGGCAGGCGTAGGATGAAGACTGTTTATTACGTCTCCGAGTTTATCTTCCTTGTCTGACGTGAAGCATAAGTCGCTCCGCAGATGAAACAAATCGCCCGCGCGGACATTATATGTGCGTGTTTCGGAGAAGTCGTCGGTGAACTTTTCTATGCACTCTCTTACGTAATCAGCCACCAAACGCTGCTCTTCTATGTTTTTTGCACTCCATTCCGGAGTCGCCGAATTACGGTTTTCGGCTTGACCGTTGTTTTCTTTCGGCGGATTATCGAAATCAAGTTGCTTTCCGCTGAGCCTCATAGTGCCAGCCAAAGCAATAGTTCTCCATTTGTTGTTTTTTCCTTCCAGCAATATTTCGGGAGTTGCCATAAGCCACGTTCCGCTTCTTTCCGTATGCACAAGTGCTATAAACATGCGCGGATAAAGATTACAGGCACGCATGAAAAGCTCTTCCGCCGACATCTTGCAGATGTTTTTTTCGCACGAACAACGTGATAAAACGATTTTTAGGAAATCACCTTTCGAAAGGTGCGAATGGAACTTTTTAAAATCGACGGAATACTGTTCGCGGTCTGTCAGCGTTGATGTTGCGCTTCCGATATATTCCATATCTATCCTTTCTACAACATTCTTTTCTGTCCTGTCGGCTCTTATCAAAAGCACAGGACAGTCCTCCGACGGCGCGAAAGGCGCGAAAACGAAACCGCTTCTGCCGTTAAGTTCCGATACGGAAGACATCTCTGCGGGCTTTCCTTCGGTTTGTTCGACGAACACATATTCGTCTTTATGCGGCATTCTGTAATATGCGTAGCTTGACATTACTTGCGAGGTGTTACGATATAGTTGGTCACATGGACGGTAGATATCAGTTCTCCGGCAGTGTCGGTTATGTCAATATTCCATTCATGCAGCCTTTTACCTTTGTGTTGAAGTTTCGCAAACGCAGTCACGGTGTCGCCTTCCACAACTGCTTTCAGATGGTTTCCGCTCACGTTTATGCCTACACATATCTTTCCGGGACATAGAGAACACGAGCCGACACCTGCGAGATTTTCAGCCAAAGCCAATGATGCGCCACCGCTAAGGAAACCGAACGGCTGACGGTTGCGTTCGTCCACCTTCATACGTGCCATGCACGTGTCTTCCTCTTCGGTTGATATGAATTCCATACCGAGCGCAGTTGACAGGTTAGGTTGTCTGTCTATGATAGCTTTTATCTTTTCTACATTCATACAGTATGACGTTTTTCTGTTTATATCTATAATTAAATGCAAATATAGCAATTATTTACAACAAGCACAAGAAATAATCAAGTTCAGAACAATAAAATACTTATAAACATTCATAATATCTCGTTTTTAAATAGCTTTCGCACGGCATTAAAATAGGGATGTATTTCCGTCGCATTTCAAAAGTTATTGTTTTGCATCGCAAAAGTTATCCTTTCAGCATGTAAAACAATAGCTTTTACAATGCAAAAGGATAGCTTTTGAAATACAGTTTGCAAATCTCTGACATTCAACAAGATACGATAACGGCGTCTTTTGTGTAAATGCAATTTACTGAAAACATGCCGACAGATGGATAAAGAGTGTGTCATAATGATGTTTCCATACCTGCGTCGGAGAGCCGCACGGCTTCTTTAATGCCGTCTGCAATAACACGCCACGCCCCAACTCCTTATTAAGTATATTTGGTTATTTCAACTGAAATTACTAAATTTGCATCCGAATATATTTTAAAAGACATGTCAAAAACAAATACAGAGGAACAGTTCAGGAGCGTAATGCAGGAATGCCGCGCGCTGTTTGAAAGCAAACTACACGATTACAACGCATCTTGGCGCATACTTCGTCCGTCTTCTCTCACCGACCAACTGTTCATAAAAGCCAAGCGAATACGTTCTCTTGAATTGAAGAAAGAATCGTTGGTGGGCGAAGGAATACGCCCCGAGTTCATCGCTTTGATAAACTACGGCATCATCGGACTTATACAGTTGGAATGCGGTTTTGCTGATGAGATTGACATGTCGGGCAGCAAAGCTCTCGCATTATACGACAAATACTCGAAAGAAAGTTTGGAGCTTATGCTCAGAAAAAATCACGATTACGACGAGGCTTGGCGTTCAATGCGCGTCAGCAGTTATACCGATTTCATACTGACGAAGATACAACGCGTGAAAGAAATAGAGTCGAACAACGGCGAGACGCTTGTTTCGGAAGGTATAGACGCCAACTATATGGACATAATAAATTATGCCGTGTTCGGCGCAATAAAGCTGAAAGAATAACGACAACAACATGCACTGCCGGCAGCAGGTATAAGACATGACCGTCGGCAGCACATTGCACATCATGCATTATATAAAGATCATAGCGATAAACCTGTGCCGCATCTTAATGGCAGTTGTCTTCATATTCTCCGGATATGTAAAGGCAATCGACCCTCTCGGCACACAATACAAGATAAAGGATTATCTTGCAGCTTTGTCTTTGAGCATAACAGTGCCCGACTGGATAACTCTCGGCATGTCGGTATTGCTGTCTTCGATGGAATTCTGCATAGGAATATTCCTGCTGTTTGCCATAAGGCGACGCCTGACATCTAAACTGTCACTCGTCTTCATGGCTGCAATGACCGCAATAACGATATGGCTCGTAACAGCAAATCCGGTGAAAGACTGCGGTTGTTTCGGCGATGCCGTAACGCTTACCAATGCCGAGACTCTGGCAAAGAATGTCATCCTGCTGCTGTTTGCAGTGGTGTTATGGCTTCAACCGCTGCAAATGGTGCGCTTCATATCAAAGTCCAATCAGTGGATAGTTATCAACTACACCATAATATTCATTGTTGTTTCGTGCGTGTGGAGCTTGTACAGCCTTCCGCAATTCGACTTCCGACCTTATCATATAGGTGCGGACATACGCAAAGGAATGGAAATTCCCGCGAATGCAAAGCAACCTGAGTTTGAAACAACGTTCATATTGTCAAAAAACGGAGTTGAAAAAGAATTTACGCTCGACAACTATCCCGACTCAACATGGACGTTCGTTGACAGCAAAACCGTACAGACGGAAGAAGGATATGTGCCTCCCATTCACGACTTTTCAATACAGCTGATGGATAGCGGAGAAGATATTACGGAGCAGATCGTAAACGATAAGGGATATAATTTCCTGCTTATCGCACCGCATTTGGAACAAGCCGACGAT
>CALGRN010000278.1 GCA_937880835.1 uncultured Prevotella sp.
ACAAGTTCTTTATTAGAGAGCACAGGCAGATAGTGTTGTTCTCCGTCTTGATAGTCGTTGCCTTCCGCTATCATTCTGCAAATAAGCAAAGACTGCTGCTGCGGCGTTATATCTGATAATTTTTCAGTATTGAAATCGAAACTTACGTTTGTACTGCGATTTGGTTCTATTTCATATTCGCATTCTTCCGAATATACCGTTGTTTCCGTTTCCGGTTCTATAAGCATTATTTTAGCCTTTCCGCTGACCTTGTTTTCGGAAGTGTTGAATATTCTTGCAGCAATCTGCGCGTTATCTCCTTCTCTCACGAAACGCGGCATATTAGGCTGAATCATTACCGTTTTCTTTGCCACAACCTCATCTGTCAGCATTCCGTTGTTCATCTTTGTGTCGTGAGCAAGCCCCATAAACCGCCATGTCGTTATGCTTTCCGGAAGTGTGAACTTAATGTTTACGTTTCCTTTCTCGTCCGTATTGAGTGCCGGAAAGAAGAAAGCTGTCTCGCTAAGGTTCTCTCTCAGCTGCGGACTTCCGTCCTTTCTGCTTGTTTCCGCTACTTTTATTTCTTCGTCTTTTTTAATGACAGGAGCACTAAACTTATCACTTGAAGCCGCTTTTTCTACTACAACTTCCATTAATTCCGACTTAGTCATGTTATTGTCTTCCCTAGCAGATGCAGTGTAAGTTCTTCTGACTGCCGACAAACCATATAATGCGCCTGAAAGATAGATACCGTAATCTATATATAAAAGGTTGTTGTCGAAATGGCAAAATTCCAAATCCACCTCATTATGCAATTTGATTGACTCAGAAGCATGCATGTAGATATTGTTAAAATCTATTCCATTCCAACTTGCATAAGGCATATAAAGCGTAGAAGGCAGATTGAAATACCAGTTATGTTCTGCTATTTGTTCGAGCGATTTGTCATACAGCACAGCCATGAGTTGTGCATCGGCAGGTTTTCCTTCGGGTGTAGTTACACTCATTGTCCATTCTTCTTTCTGTCCCGGAACAAGACGGTTACGGAATGTTTTCCATTTAAGCGCAAGACGTTTGTCGGGCATCGGGCGTGCTATTCTTTCCGAATGAGAGTATAATTTGCCGTTTTTCACCCATGCGTATGTAATGGTTATGCCGTTTCCGTATTCGTTTTTATAATACAGTTTGCGGTTGTTCAGGCGGTTGCTCAAATCCATTGTTCCGCTCTCGATAACCTTTTCGCCCGAGAATATATTATAAAGTATATGCGTGTCATTATCCGATGAGCCTACCTGAACATGCACGGGAGAACCGTCACGAGGGAACTTGTTGTCTGAAATATAGAACCTATCGCTTGTCTGCATTGCAGGTTTCGTGTCTTTAAGGCTGAAAACCACGAACTCATGTTTAAGCGTATCGCTGCCGCAGAACGCCATGAGAACATGCTTTCCGGATGCCGTTGTGTTCTTTGAGAGTTTCAGTTCCACCGGAATATTAGTTCTTGCAGTGTACGTATCAGCAGGATTGTCTATATAATATCTCACCTCTGCGTCGATGTCGGCATTGGTCTTGTTCTTGTATATGAATGTCACTGTTTTAAGACTGTCGCTTATAATGAGCTTGTTCATATCACAGTCGAACGTTGTGTTCTTGCTGTTGAGCGGCAGATTCATATATCCTTCATGCGTCTCGCCTGCCATATCGGTAACTTTCGCCTCAACTTCAAAGGTGTATGAATGTAACTTTCCGAAGTTGATATTGTCGTTTCCGCCCGGCAGAACCATTGGTATTCTTACATCGAACGAACCGTTTTCGTCTGTAACGACATTGTCTGACATCACCACTTGGTCGTCTTCTCTGTCAAGTACATATCTCCACCAATGATAAGAGCGTCTGCGTGTTACGGTATATTCCACCTTTGCACCCTGCACCGGTACTCCTGCATAAGATTCGGCAAGTGCTTTCGCCGTCACGGTATCACCTGCATTGTAGTTCAGGTTTACTTTCTTGAACTCTACTTTGAACGTAGGACGCTTGTATTCCTCTACCTTTATATATGCGTTTATGCTTGATCCGAAATTGCTTACTATATTGAAATTGCCTGTAAGTCCTTTCGCGGGGAGGACGAAATCTGTGCTTGCTGTGCCGTATTTGTCTGTCTTAACGTCCTTTTCAGCAACTACCTTATAGTTCGCGTCATACATTGTCAGCTTTATGGATTGTCCCTCTACCGCTGTATTTTCTATCACATTGACGTTTTTCAACGCGATTACCGATGCGTG
>CALGRN010000279.1 GCA_937880835.1 uncultured Prevotella sp.
TTTTGGCTCATTTTGCTCACGAATGATTGGAAGCAATTGAGAACAGTCAAAACAATCTTCCCCTTTGTTCTCCTTGTACCTGTTATACATGATGACATTCGATCTCAAAAGTTTTGTCTCAGGAGACCGCCGAATTGATTCTGGGATTTCTTTGAAATATCTATCTAAATTATCAATAATGAAATCTGTATTGGATTTCAAATTAATAAAAAGACTATCGAAATCAGCATTCTTTCCTCGGGCCTGGAATTTTTCTCTAAGCTCAGTCTCTGGCAAGTTCTTTTTTAAGGTTGTAATAAAGAAAAACTTTTTATCAGCAAAATCAGGTAAATCATAATTATTAGCAATAAATTCGAGGACATTATAAGTTTTGCCAAAACCTGTTGGCATATCGAGAAGAAACAAGCCCTTTTCTTTTTCCAAGCAAAATTGTTTTATTATATCTTTCATGAATTCTGTCCTCGTTAATAATTTTCTGCCATTGTGATATTATACCATATTTACAGTGCCAAATAACGACACTGTAAAATAAAATACCACATCAAACTCATTTCCAGATTATTGTCTGATCTTTTTTTGAGACTTTCTTGCGTTTTTGCAGTTTTTAACGTAAAAAGTGCGTTTTTATCCTGTTTTTTAAAATTTATAGCCGAATGTAAACAGTAATTGATGACGTTTGTTATCCACCTTTACTGCATCTGCTATGTTGTCTTGTGACGCACTTTCATTATCAAGATAACTCATGAAAGGATAGAAATCACCTTCTGTGTTACTGTATTGATATGCCAAATCTATGTTAAATTTGTCGAATACGTATCCAACGCCGAGTGTAAATCTGTTGGTAGATTTCCAATTAGTATAATCAGTTTGAGATGAATAGTATGTTCCGGCAGACCATACTGTACCGTCTTTGAAACCGTTTTTGTCAAACATAGATGATATATAGTTGTATCCCATGCGTATAGCGAGTACAGATATAGGCTTGTATTCAAATCCGAGTTTCAACGTTGATACGCCTTTAAGCGTTTTTTCAGTATGGTTATTCATGTTATTGTCGCTCGAACTTGACATGTAATATTCCGGTAACCATGCTTCATAAACTCCTTCATTGTTTATTCTTGTATCCATACTTCCGTAATCAGCATATTCATAAGTTGCTCCGAGAGCAAGATAATTTCCTACCGTATGTCCGAGACTCAAACCGAATTTCCATGGTGTAAACAACTTAAAGTCATATGTTTCTCCTATATTAGGAGTCTGTTTGCCATTGGTAAGCATGGTAAAGTTACTTGTTTTTAAATCATACCATGTAGGAGTTTGAATATACAGTCCGATACGGAATGGAGATGTTTCTATCGGACGGAATATAACGCCGGCTTTTATATCAAAACCATAACCGGTCATTTCACGTTCATCTCCGAGTGTAAGTCCTTTGATATTGTCTGCATTTGGAGCAAATCTCTCGGTGTATTCACTATAATGTCTGTAATGAACATCGTGAATTCCTATTGTCAATCCCAAATAAACCCTGTTTTTTATGTTACCACTTACATTCAAATCATATTCACCTATATATCCCTTTGTATAACGATTGAAAAGATAATCTTGGGCTACATAATAATAATATGCCGAATCTTGTGGGTTGAATAATAGGTTATTCATGTATAAATGATCTACTTGATTGTATGTAGCATCATCAGAATGTTCGAAAATACCATTCCTCAACTTCTGATAAGTAAGCTTGTTCTGAGATGCGTTGTCAAGTGTGGATGCAGCTTTAAGAAGTTGATCGAAATTTCTGCTCTTATGATAATTGAAAGCAAGATTTATATAGTCATTATATCCAACGCGTGAAGCATAGACAAAACCTATTTGGTCGAAACTCATATTAGTACTGTTAACGGAAGCGAATTTCTTTGCTCCTTGTTGCGAGACAAAACCAAAAGAACCGTTAACAATTGAACTACGAAACAGTCCGATGCCTGCCGGATTAGTGCTTATTGTTGATATGTCAGCACCCAATCCTTCCATAGCTCCACCCATACCGACATAGCGTGCAGTACCATTAAGATCATTTTCAACAATATTTGCATTCTCGTAAGTCTCCTGTGCGAGGATTTGCATTGAAAGGAATGCCAATCCCAAAATTACAATATGTCTTTTCATAACTGTTTTTATTTATGAATAATACGTTTATTAATTGTCTAACGTCTGCCTCCGAAAGTTCCACCGCCGCTTCTTGTACTTCCGGAACTGCCTCCCGAACGTCCGCCGCTGAAAGTTCCTCCGCTATATCCGCCACTGTTAGAACTTCTGTTATTAGAATTACTATATGTTGTTCCGGTGTTTGAATAACTCCTGGTGGTATATTGTGAAGGTGTATCATGTGTATTGTTATTATTATTGTTATTAGAACGTGAACCTCCAAATCTCACACCATTGTTATTGTTAGCATATCCGCGTGAATTTCCTCTACGTTTATTATAACCTGCATCATTTCTGTTTCTTGAACCGAAAGTATTGGTATTTCCGAATCTTCCATGAGTTCCGCTTGAATTGTTATGTCCTCTATATGTACGGAAATCATAATTTCCTCGCCCTAATCTGTTGTCGGCATTAGTATGATTGCGTGTTCCCGTTATTACATTACGATTATAATAACCACCATAATAATCGCCAAGCCAACCATAATAATTCCAATTGTAATACCAATCTAAGTAGTTGTTAAAGAAATGGTATTGCCTATAAGCATAAAAGAAAGGATTATACCAACTGTAAATATATGGGTTATGCCAATCATAAAAATATGGATAATACCAATCATAGAAATACCCCATGCGACGGCGATATTGAAACTCATCAGAATAATAAATATCCATATTTTTATATGAGTTATAAACTGTATCATAAGCATAATCAATAGGATATTCTTCACTTCCCGAATAAAATTCTATAATATCATTACCCAAAGAGTCCTTTCTGACTTTTTGATAGTAACTGTTATATTTCCCTTGACGGTTATATTCGTCAACATCTCTGTTACTTCCACTGTGATAGATAGAACCTTCTTTGTCTTGATATTCATTTTGAACATTTGCACCGACCGTTTTCTTCGGTGTGAAGTAAAGGTCGTCGTCCTGTGACATAACAGTTGACGGAATCATTACTGCAAGGACTGTAAAAATAATAAACCTTTTCATTTTGCTATCTCCTTAAATTCTTAATGATTATTTCTATATTGCAAATATATTTTCACTTTTATTAAAAAAACGCGGAAAACCCCTAAAAGATTGTAGGATTTCCCTATTTTTCGTATATTTGCATCGGGTTTTATTATTTCTTAAATATAATGAAATATTTTGAAGTTGAATTTAAAATTAATGCTGATGACATCCAAACAGCAAGAGATTTGTTGATAGATTCGGTTGGTGAAGCAGGATTTGATTCATTTGAAGAAACCATTGACGGCGTGAAAGGATACGTACAAATGTCGTTGTTTTCAAAAGAAAAGTTAGATGCTATAATATCAGATTTTATTCTTAAAGACGCAAAAATAGAATATTTCATAAAAGAAGCAGATAATAGAAATTGGAATATTCTTTGGGAAGAAGAAGGTTTTGAGCCTATATTAATAGGTAATAAATGTATTATACATGACACTAAGCATAATGGATTTGATAGGAACGCATTTGATATTGACATAACAATAGATGCCGTTATGGCTTTCGGAACAGGAACACATCAGACAACTAAGATGATAGTATGCGAAATGTTGAATATGAATATTTCCGGAAAACGTGTGCTTGATTGTGGATGTGGAACAGGTATTTTGAGCATTGTCGCATCAAAAAGCGGTGCAAAGTCGGTTGTAGCTTATGATATTGATGAATGGAGTATCAATAATACCGTACATAACGCAGCCATAAATAGAGTGGAAAATATTGAGGTCTTCGAAGGAGATTCATCGGTGTTGTCCCATATAAACGGTGTCTTTGATGTTGTTCTTGCCAATATAAACCGCAATGTTCTTTTATGCGACATGGAGCATTTCAAGGGAGTCATGACTTCCGGTTCAAAACTTATTATAAGTGGATTTTATGAGAATGATATAGTTTATCTGCTTGAAAAGGCAAATGAAATAGGATTGAAAGAAATCAGCAGAAATATATCTGACGAATGGGCTTGCCTTATTTTGGGCAATAAAATATAGTTTTCATTATTAAATTAATAAATTTAGAAACCAGATGATAAATATATGAATAATTTTAAGTGATTGCTTCGAATGTTTTAATATTTCCGAACAGTCAGATGGAAAGATTTACTTAATTCCGTAATATACACTATAATAATCAAATGTTTAAATAGAATAATCATTTTAATTTTTCAAATATGGGCAAAAGAATTTCATTTCTTATTGTGTTGCTGACAACATTATTATTATCAGCAACCTCGCAAGTAACGACTTCCGGTATAAGTGGTAAAATCACATCAGGAGGAGACGATGTTATCGGGGCTACAATTACAGCCACTCATAAACCGTCAGGTACGGTATATCGCGCTGTAACAAATACCGACGGACGATACACAATACAAGGTATGCGTGTTGGAGGACCGTACAGTGTGGAAGTAACTTACATCGGGCATAAATCCCAATCGTTCAACAACATCAATCTTACGCTTGGTGAAACGATGAATATTTCATGTTCTCTTGACGAAGATGCTAAAATGCTTGAAGAGCTTATTGTCACTGGTAAGAGCGGACTTAATGCCACAAAGACTGGTGCTGCACAGAGCATAAATGCACAACAGATAAACGATATGCCAAGTATAACACACGGTATTGCTGATGTTGCCCGTCTTAATCCGCAGCTTACGGTAACCAATTCCGGTGTAATGTCGTTCGCGGGAACAAACAACCGTTACAATTCTTTTCAGATTGACGGAGCAATGAACAATGATGTCTTCGGTCTTGCAACAGGCGGAAGCAATGGAGGACAGGCAGGAACACAACCTGTTTCTATGGAGACCATTGAGCAGATACATATAAACGTTGCGCCGTTTGATGTAAGGCAGAGTGGTTTTACAGGAGGTGCAATAAATGCAATAACAAAAAGCGGAACAAATGAATTTCACGGTTCTGCATATTATTATGGTTACAACGAAGATCTTATAGGACGCAAGCACATCGAGACAAATGGAACTTACAGCAAGCCATATCAGGATGAAACAGAGTATCAGATAGGGTTCACGCTGGGCGGACCTATAATAAAAGACAAACTGTTCTTCTTTGCAAATTATGAAAAAGCGAACAAAGAATATCCAAATCTTTACGGAATAGGCTCAGAAAGTTCAGATGTAGATG
>CALGRN010000280.1 GCA_937880835.1 uncultured Prevotella sp.
TTCGCTAATCACCAAATTTACAAGGACTTATAATTCGTCGAACTCACGTTATTTATATTTTTGAAAATAAATGTTTATCTTATTACTGTCTTTTTGACGTAAAATCATACAAAGAAGCCGTCAAAAGCATATTGTAAAAATGCTTTTGACGGCTTCTTTTATGTGTTGAAATATCAGTTCGTTTCAGTTGCGACAGCAACTGTTTGCTCAAACGACAACTCCTCTTTGTCGGCTATTTTATTTATGGTTATCGTTTCTCCCTGACTGATTTCTTCGCCAATTATTTTCTCGCACAATCCGTCTTCAATGTAGTTTTGTATTGCGCGCTTCAATGGACGTGCTCCAAATTGTACGTCATAACCCTTTGTTGCCACAAACTCTTTTGCTTCATCGCTTATTACGAGGTCGTATCCCAGATCTTTCACGCGTTTGAACAGTCCGCTCAACTCTATGTCGATGATTTTCTTTATTGCCTCCAAGTCGAGCTGATCAAATGTTATTATCTCGTCGAGACGATTTAGGAATTCCGGCGAAAACTGTTTGCTGAGGCTCTTTTGTATTATATTGCGAGCATATTGTTTGTCTTTCTCGTCAATACTAAGCCCCATAGAGTAACCTGCATTGAAGCCGACACCGCGCCCGAATTCTTTCAACTGGCGTGTTCCTGCGTTTGAAGTCATGATTATCACCGTGTTTCTGAAATCCACGAGACGTCCGTTTCCGTCGGTTAATCTTCCTTCGTCGAGAACCTGCAACAATAGATTGAACACATTGCCGTGAGCTTTCTCAATCTCGTCAAGCAAAACAATGGAGTAGGGGTGACGACGAACTTTCTCGGTAAGTTGACCTCCCTCTTCATATCCAACATATCCCGGAGGAGCTCCGACAAGCCTTGACACGTTGAAGCTTTCAGTGTATTCACTCATGTCAACGCGTATAAGAGCATCCGCAGAGCCGAACATGAACTCTGCAAGTTTTTTTGCAAGATATGTTTTTCCTACTCCCGTAGGCCCTAAAAACATAAATGCTCCGATTGGATGGTTGGGATCTTTCAGACCGACACGGTTGCGCTGTATAGCCTTAACCATTTTTTCTATTGCCGTATTCTGCGCAACAACCGCGTTTTTTAGTTCACTTGCCATACCTTTGAGGCGTATTCCTTCCGACTCTGCCATGCGCTGAACCGGTACACCTGTCATCATGGAAACGACATCGGCTACTTCTTTCTCCGTTACGATTTCTCTGTTTCCGCTCTCGCCGTCAGCCCATTTGCGGTTTATTTGCTCCAATTCGCGTTCCAGTTCTGTTTGCTTGTCTCTGAAACTTGCAGCAAGTTCAAAGTTCTGATTCTGAACAGCTTTCTGCTTGCTTTGTTTCACCGCATCAAGCTGTTTTTCTATTTCCGTTATTTCAGGCGGAAGTTCTGCATGCTGCAAATGAACGCAAGCTCCGACCTCATCCATAGCATCGATGGCTTTGTCAGGAAAAAATCTGTCAGTAACATATCTTTCTGTCAATTTGACACAGGCAAGAAGTGCATCGTCTGTATAGCTTACGTGATGATGCTGCTCATATCTATCCTTTATGTTTTCGAGTATTTGCAGCGTCTCTTCCGTGCTTGTCGGTTCAACTATAACTTTCTGGAAACGCCTTTCGAGCGCACCGTCTTTCTCTATACTGTTGCGATATTCATCAAGAGTCGTTGCTCCGATGCATTGTATTGTTCCACGTGCTAGTGCCGGTTTCAGTATGTTTGCCGCGTCCATAGAACCCGGTGTGCTGCCCGCTCCTACAAGAGTATGTATCTCATCTATGAATATGATTATGTCAGGATTTTGTTCTATTTCGTTTATAAGAGCCTTTATGCGCTCCTCAAACTGTCCGCGATACTTCGTACCTGCCACTACCGATGTCATGTCAAGACTTATTACGCGTTTGTTGAATAATACCGGCGATGTGCGATGCTTTACTATCAACTGTGCAAGACCTTCAACAATGGCACTTTTTCCGACACCCGGTTCTCCTATGAGTATCGGGTTGTTTTTCTTTCTTCGGCATAATATTTCAGTGACTCTCAATATTTCTTTCTCACGTCCTACAACAGGATCAAGTTTTCCTTCCGATGCTGCTTGCGTCAGATCAGTTGAGAAATTGTCCAATACGGGGGTCTTCTGACCTGAACGTCGTGTTTGTGTTGTAGTACCCTTTGAAGAATTGTTGCTGTCGGTTCTGCCGTTTTGACGCTCTTCGTATTCTTCCTCATCTTCATCAGGCATTCCGACTCCGTCTTTTGTACTTGTTTCCTTTTGCAATATTGACAAAACTTCTTCGTAGGTCAAATTGTTGAGTTCGAGAATTTCTTTTGCGCCATTGTCAGCCTTGTCGTGCAGAATTGCCAATAAAATGTGTTCCTCGTCCACTGTCTGTGAACGTTGCATACGAGCTTCCAAAACCGATAGCTTCAATATGTTGCTTGCCTTTTCATTAAGAACAAGTTCGAGAGAATTAATTTGTCTGATATCTTCATCTGTGCGTACCTTTGCTTCCAATTCCAACTTCACAGACTGCATGTTAACAGACATCGCATCCATGAGCCGGCATACTCGTCCGTTTCTGTCACGCAATATGCCAAGCATGATATGCTCCGGTCCTACGGAGCTGCTTGCAAGTCGTGTAGCCTCCTCTCTGCTAAAAGCAAGTATTTGTGAGACATTTGGTGAAAACTGACTTATCATAGTGTCCTAATACCTTTCTTTTTATAATTAATATTCTTTTTACTGTGGCAAATATACGGATTTTTAAATTAGATGCAAATATAACTTGTTGTTTTTAGTAATATTATTATATCTTTTATATTCCGAAGCCATATATATAATTTGGATTAACAAAAGCTATGCCAAAACGAACTATTCAAAAAGTTTCTTAAAAAGCAGGCAAAAGGACTTTATTTTAATATAATTTAGTTTGCTACATTGCTGAATGAAA
This sequence comes from uncultured Prevotella sp., assembly GCA_937880835.1. Lineage (GTDB taxonomy): Bacteria > Bacteroidota > Bacteroidia > Bacteroidales > Bacteroidaceae > Prevotella. The sequence goes on from CALGRN010000280.1 coordinate 2,986, forward strand.
CTAATATATTGTACTTTTGCGTTCAAATAGAATGTAAAAATAAAATACAGTTATTATGGCAGAAGCTATCGATATTCGTGAACTTAACATACGTATAGAGAATCAAAGCAGTTTCGTTACCAATCTTATATCAGGAATGGAACGGGTTATAGTCGGACAGAAACATTTGGTGGATTCTCTTTTAATAGGACTTATAAGTGACGGACATATACTTCTTGAAGGTGTGCCCGGACTTGCAAAGACTTTGGCGATAAAGACCCTTGCCCGGCTGATTGATTCAAAATACAGCAGGATACAGTTTACTCCCGATTTGTTGCCGGCAGATGTAATTGGCACAATGATATATTCGCAGAAGGAAGAAAACTTTCAGGTAAAGAAAGGTCCTGTGTTTGCAAATTTCGTGTTGGCAGATGAGATAAACCGTGCTCCGGCAAAAGTTCAAAGTGCGTTACTTGAAGCAATGCAAGAACATCAGGTGACGATAGGAGACGTAACCTTTTCATTGCCAAATCCTTTCCTTGTTATGGCAACACAAAATCCGATAGAGCAAGAGGGAACTTATCCTTTGCCGGAAGCA
>CALGRN010000281.1 GCA_937880835.1 uncultured Prevotella sp.
TAAAGATGATATTGCGCAAGAACGGCAACTTTTCTTCTCAGCACGTAAAGGATAATCCCGGACTGAGAAAGAAAGGAATACACTGTGTGATGGATCAAGACAGAGAAGCACGCAAGGCGGGTAAAGCCTATTGATTATAAACGTGGAAACAGAAATAAAAAATAATGAATATGAAAAAGAGAAATCTAATCCGTATAATGGCATTTGCCGTTATCGCGACATTCGGAATGGCATCATGCAACCAGCAGAACGCAAAGGTTGACGAGAAAAAAGAACCTGCACAGCAGTCGAAAAGCGAATTAAAGATTGCTTATGTAGAAGTAGATTCAATCATGTCGCAGTATAAATTCTGCAAGGAATACTCGCTCATACTGCAAAAGAAGGGACAAAACATACAGAATACGTTAGGACAAAAGAATATGCAATTGCAACAAGCAGCTGCTAATTTCCAGCAAAATGTTCAGTCAAACAAGCTGACACGTGAGCAGGCAGAGCAAATACAGGCAGGATTGCAGAAACAAAATGCAGATTTGGAGAGTCTCAACCAGCGTCTGACGAATGAGTTTCAAACAGAAACAGCTAAGTTTAACAAGGCTTTAAGCGATAGTATTCACAACTTCATAGCTCAATATAACAAAGATAAGAAATATGCCTTTATTCTTACAAAGCAGGGCGACAATATATTGTATGCAGACAAAGCTTACGATATTACTAACGAAGTAATAGCCGGATTAAACAAGGCTTACAAGCCGGCAGCAAAGGCAAAGAAATAAGAAAATAACAATCCCTATGGGCTGCAAAGCGGTTAAGGGGATAAACAAAAGAGCCTTTTAAGGCACGACAGGATGTTAATCCGACTTAATTCGGAATAAAAACAAATATCTATGTCATGTCTTAAAAGGTTCTTTTGTTTATCCCTTTAATTGTTTTTAAGATATTCCATTAAGCGCATGATAATGTTTTTCAGAACTTATTTATATAATATATAAGGTGGGTATTATATGTTTTTGTAAGAAAAACTGCAAATTCTGAAAAACGAAAACAATCTTTCTGTTTTGCATTATAAACGCTTTTTTCGTCAAATTATCATGATTCGAAGATTTGAAAGCTATCCTTTTGCTTTCCTGTTTCATAACATTAAGCATCAGAAACAATCGTTTTTGTAATGCAAAAGTTATCCTTTGGCATTACAAAAGCATAACTTTCGGAAAACAGCACAAATTCAGTGATACTGTAATTGTCTGAAAATCAGTGTTATATATTTTTGCCGTTTTTAGGCGTAAATATGTATCTTACTGCAAAAACGTAATATTTAAGCATCATTGTAAATTATTTTCAGCATGTGCGGTAGGAATATTTTGAACAATAAGAAACATTTATCCGCACTATCGGGCATAATGCTTTAAATATCATTTTTTAACATTATGAATGCAAACATAAACGATTATATCATCTGTCCGTATCTGGCTGATAAATCGTAACCGTAAAATCATATCATACGCGATATAAATATTGAGATGCAACATTAATCACAGTTTAAAACATGCAATACGTCTTATTTTATGCACAAGTATAGTATTATTGTGCATTTTAAAAGGAAAAGTTCAAAAAAATATTTTAAATACTTGCTCAAAACATTCTTTCTTATCAATTTATTTTGTAAATTTGCAGTTCAATAAAATAGAGTTTCGTCGGGATATATACGAAAGATGCCGTTTAAACGAAATGACGATCATAATCGTACAGGAAGAAGAATATGTTTGAAAATTTAAATGACAGACTTGAAAGATCCTTTAAAATACTTAAAGGAGAGGGCAGAATAACCGAAATAAACGTAGCCGAGACGCTCAAAGATGTGCGCCGTGCACTACTCGATGCGGACGTAAACTATAAGGTTGCGAAGACTTTTACCGATAAAGTAAAAGAGAAAGCATTGGGTATGAACGTGCTTACTGCCGTCAAACCGGGACAATTAATGGTTAAGATTGTTCACGATGAACTTGCTCTGCTTATGGGTGGCGAGGCTTCGGAGATAAATCTTGAAAAACGTCCTGCAATAATCCTGATGAGCGGTTTGCAAGGTTCTGGTAAGACAACTTTCAGCGGAAAGCTCGCCAACATGCTCAAAACCAAACGACACAAGAACCCTCTGCTCGTTGCATGCGACGTATATCGCCCCGCAGCAATACAGCAGTTGAAAGTCGTGGCAGAGCAAATCGGAGTTCCTGTATATTCGGAAACAGACAACAAAAATGTAGTTGAGATTGCCGAAAATGCCATACGCGAAGCAAAATCGAAGAACAACGACGTAGTAATAATAGATACGGCAGGACGTTTGGCAATAGATGAAGAGATGATGAACGAAATCTCTAATCTTAAAAACACTGTTCAGCCGGACGAGACTTTATTCGTTGTTGACTCGATGACGGGACAAGATGCCGTTAACACAGCTAAGGAATTCAACGATCGTCTTGATTTCGACGGCGTGGTTCTTACAAAACTTGACGGCGACACAAGAGGCGGTGCAGCACTAAGCATACGTACTGTTGTTACTAAACCGATTAAATTCATCGGTACAGGAGAAAAGATGGAAGCCATAGACGTGTTTCATCCCGAACGAATGGCAGACCGCATCTTGGGCATGGGAGACGTCGTTACATTGGTAGAACGTGCGCAAGAGCAGTATGATGAGGAAGAGGCTCGCAGGCTGCAAAAGAAGATACAGAAGAATCAATTCGACTTCAATGACTTTCTGAACCAGATAAACCAGATAAAGAAAATGGGAAATCTGAAAGACTTGGCAGCAATGATACCCGGTGTAGGGAAGGCTATCAAGGACGTTGATATAGATGACAACGCGTTCAAAGGTATTGAAGCTATCATACAAAGTATGACTCCTAAGGAGCGTACTAACCCCGAAATACTTAACACAAGCCGTCGTCAACGTATTGCAAAAGGAAGCGGAACAGGCATTCAGGAAGTGAACAAGCTGATAAAACAGTTTGACCAGACACGTAAGATGATGAAAATGGTTACGGGAAGCAATATGGCTGGCATGATGGGAAGAATGAAAGGTATGAAAGGAATGCCTAAATTTTAATAATAAGACAATGCAACTAATAGACGGAAAGGCTACATCCACTGCCATAAAAGCAGAGATAGCCGAAGAAGTAAAAAATATTATAGCTGCCGGAGGGAAACAACCTCATCTGGCTGCCGTATTGGTAGGACATGACGGCGGAAGCGAGACTTACGTGAAGAACAAAGTAATAGCTTGCGAACAATGCGGGTTTAAATCGTCTCTGATACGTTATGAGGATGACGTTACAGAGGAAGATTTGCTTGCAGAAGTACACAGACTGAACAACGACGACGATGTTGACGGATTTATAATGCAATTGCCTTTGCCTGCACATATTGATGAGCAGAAAATAATAGAAGCAATAGACTATCGTAAAGATGTTGACGGTTTCCACCCGATTAATGTAGGACGAATGGCAATAGGATTGCCGTGTTTCATCTCTGCTACACCTTTCGGCATACTGAACTTGCTCAGACGATATGGCATAGAAACTTCGGGAAAGAAATGCGTGATACTTGGAAGAAGCAATATCGTAGGAAAACCGATGGCTCAACTTATGATGCAAAAGCAATACGGTGACTCTACCGTGACGGTTTGTCATTCACGTTCAAAGACATTAAAAAAGGAATGCCTTGAAGCTGATATTATAATAGCAGCCATTGGAAGACCGGAGTTTGTTACGGCAGATATGGTTAAAGAAGGTGCAGTGGTGATAGACGTAGGTACAACACGTGTTCCTGATGCTACAAGAAAAAGCGGTTTCCGTCTGTGTGGCGATGTTAAATTCGATGAAGTTGCGCCGAAATGCTCTTATATAACACCTGTTCCGGGTGGCGTAGGTCCAATGACAATTTGCTCTCTTATGAAGAATACATTGTCAGCGGGAAAGAAAGAATTTTACAAGAGATAAAACGCAAAGATATAAAAAGAATGTAATGAATTATACCAAATGGTATATAACACGATGAACAATAAATAAAAATATCATTAATCGAAACATTCGGTTGCAGATATTATATCACAAGAAAACAGTAAAAACTTGATTTTTTATAACTCTCTAATTTGTGAAGGTTAGTCGCAGTGATGCGATTAGCCTTTTTCTTTTATGATAATTGTTAACGAGAGTCTTGTTAATTATAATTCGTTGAAATCATGTTTAATTGTGTTTCTTTTTTCTCGTATCTCTTGATTTTTCGTTTTTTGTGTAATGCTTTCTGTTCTCATTTTTCTCAAAATCGTTGTGTTTATGAAAAATCGGTGTAGTTTCTTTTATATCTTTTCTCTTTTCATACAATTTTTTTATAAGGTCGGGTCTGCCAATCCTTTTCAATTCAAACTCTATCTTTCTGCGTTCTTCGGACTTATACCAGAAGAAGAATTGTCTCTGGGCGAGCTTTTCTTTCTGCGTTTTTGCACTGTAAACAGGTTCAAGCGTATAAGGATTATAGCCCGTGTACCACATTTCTGTGCTTACAGTCATTGGTGTTGGTGTGAAATCCTGCACTTGTTCGAGATGGAAATCAAGTTTTTTTGTCAGTACGGCAAGTTCTGCCATATCTTCTTCTTTGCATCCCGGATGACTGCTTATGAAATACGGTATTATCTGTTCACGCAGGTTTTCTTCTTTATTTATCTTATCAAAGATCTGTTTAAACTCCTCAAACTGTTTAAAAGAAGGCTTTCTCATGAGTCGCAATACATTGTCACTCGTATGTTCGGGAGCAACTTTGAGCCTTCCGCTAACATGCTTGCAAATCAATTCACGCGCGTATTGACGAGCTGCTTTGTTCGTATTTTCGTCCTTGCTCTTATGTAGAATGAGGTCGTATCTTACTCCGCTGCCGATGAAACTCTTCTTTATTCCCGGCAAAGCGTCAACAGTATGGTATATGTCAAGCAGGCTTGTGTGGTCAGTATTTAGGTTCGGACAAATCTCGGGGTTTATACATGAAGGACGTTTACAATGCTCGCATACTTTAAGATTGCGCCCGGACATGCCGTACATATTGGCGGATGGTCCGCCTAAATCACTCAGATATCCTTTGAAATCAGGCATCTTTATGACGCGTTTAACTTCTTCTACAATGCTTTTCTTACTTCTGCAAACAATGAATTTACCTTGATGAGCAGATATTGTACAGAATGCGCATCCACCGAAACAACCTTGATGAATGTTGACAGAGAACTTTATCATCTCGTATGCCGGTATTCGTTTGTTCTTGTATTTAGGATGAGGCATTCTTGTATAAGGTAAATCAAACATAGAGTCAAGTTCTTCTGTTGTCATGGGAGGGTATGGTGGATTTACGACAGCATATTTGCCATCCACTTCTTGCAATAATCTACGTGCGTGTATTTTATTGGATTCCTCTTCTATATGCTTGAAATTCTCGGCTTCAGCCTTTTTGTTTCTCAGACATTCTTCATGACTGTGAAGTAAAATATCGTCTTCTTTTATTCCTCCGGGTATGTCCTTTTCTTTGGCAAGGAAGACTGTCTGCGGAATGTGTTTTATATCTTTAATGCACTTTCCGCTGCCTATTTCTTCACACAGAGCAATTATAGAACGTCCTCCCATTCCGTATAATATGATGTCTGCACCTGAATCGCAAAGAATGCAACGCATAGGTTTATCCTGCCAATAGTCATAATGCGTAAGGCGTCTTAACGAAGCTTCAATGCCTCCAAGCACAACAGGAACATCGGGATAGAGGCTTTTAAGAATCTTTGTATAAACGATAGTGGGATATTCGGGACGACAATCGTGACGTCCGTCCGGGCTGTATGCGTCTTCTGAACGTAAGCGACGATTTGCCGTATATTTATTAACCATAGAGTCCATGCAACCCGGAGAGATGCCAAAAAACAGACGAGGACGACCTAACTTTTTGAAATCTCTGAAATCGCCGTGCCAATCAGGTTGAGTCACAATAGCCACTTTATAGCCTGCATCTTCAAGAATACGACCTATTACAGCTACTCCGAACGATGGATGATCAACATAAGCATCGCCCGAGAATAGTATGACATCAAGTTGTTCCCAGCCTCGAAGTTCGCATTCTTTCTTGGTTGTTGGAAGAAAATCGGTTAGCAAGAATGATGAATTGTTACCTTTATTTGTTGAATTATTATCGTTCAATGTTATATTCCTAAATACTTTCTACTACGGATTATTTGCCTGTTTCATCATTTTCTTCCACAGGCAAAGTATCTGTTTCTTTTATCCAATCTGCGAAAAGCTTTAAAAGATTTTGAAGACCGATGGCTTTCATGTTTGTGTTATAAATGACATCAAGACATAGGTCAAGAAGATTCTTATCTTTACCTGCCTCCGATTCCAATATGCTACGCACATTATATTTAAGTTTATCAAGAACATTCTCGTCAATAATACCGTTGCTGTCCACAAGATTATCAAACAAGGCGTACTTCCTTATTGTACTTAAATGAGTATTATTTATATCAATGCTTCTTGTTCCGGAAGCGTTAGCTTGTATTCTATACATATATAATATATTTTTTATTAGCTCGTTTTACATTATCATTATTTCTATCTCATTATAAAATCAAGTATGGCACGCATGATAGCCGCACGTGTCTGTTCCGATTTTATACATTCAAAAGGGAAGCCCATGGAGAAACATTTATAATCGTTTCCGCTATAAGCTACTCCTGCGCTTTGTCCGTCTGAATAAAGTAAAGCACTGTATGCCGGATCGACGGGTGTGATAATATCAGGTGAGGTTGCGGAATAATGTTCTTCATTCAACATCCTGTATATGTCGAATGATGTCCCCATACCGGTTATTTGTTCATCGTCATTATACTGTTCCGTACCTGCAAAGTTTATTTTTAAGATGTTTGAAAGGAACTCTTTTTCTTCTACGGTACTCATGTCAGAGCCTATATATGAACCGCTTACAACCAAACGACCGTTATTACGTGTGAAATCAGCAAGTTTCTTTTGCATATCTGGAGTAAAGGTCTTATAATATTTCAATGAATGTCCGTCGTTCTTCTCCAATCCCAATATCATATCAACACATTTGTATTGGTTCATGTCAACAAAATTAGATATTAAAGCCTCGTTTGAACAGCTTACTATGTTGTATTTTCCGGATGTCTGAATGGCAGCAGCATGAGTCCTGACGTAGTTGAAATCATTGCCGGCAATGAACTTGCCAGCAAGTTCTTCACCGCTGAACCCTAATCCGTCAACATCTTCTATCCCCATTTTATTACGGTCGAAGCATTGCTGTCTTCCATTCCAACCTGCCGTTAAACCATAAGAAACACCAACGTCTTTGTCCAAATCGAACCCTTGTTCTTCAAAGTTATCGCGTATAGCAGGTGAAGAAAGACGTTTAAAACCATTTACGATTAATACGGTTTGAGTGGCATTTGATTGTGAAAGTGCAGACAATACCTCTGTTGGAAAACTCTCTCCTCCACGATTTGTTGCCGTTATACGAAAGCTGTAAAGCACACCCGGCTCTAATACTGTTGTGAAAGAATTACCCTTTACGTTAATCCCATTGTCAAAACCTCCGCGTCCTATCGCCGTATAAACATTGAATGATGTAGGTGTAGCAGTAGATTCCTGCTCGTCTTCAACAGTATTCCAACGCAATGTAATCTTATTCTTTTCTGTAAACTCTATGCGAAAGTTGTCAGGAGAAAGCGGTTGTACAATATAAGGGCGTCCGTGTTGTGTAGAAATATATCTAAGTATTGTCTTATATATTGAGCGGGCAAGAGTGAAACGAAAATTAGGATCTTGTCCATACCGCATGTCGGGGAAGTTCTGATGAGACATTGTTTCAAGTATTGCGGAAGGTATCTCCGGATTTCTTGTTTCCGAATAATTGCGATCCCACAAATATCTTACTGCCCAATTATTATATTTTGCCTTTATATCTTTGTCAACATTATACAACAATGAACTTGCAAAATCTTTTGAGGACATTCTCGAAATGCCGGAATTAAGCTTTCCATCATTAAAATTTGTCGTGTATATTGCAAGAGAACCTACGAGTGAATTGCCATCTCTTGAATAACCGGCATCACTGTGTATAGCGAGCGAAAGCTCTATCGGAACATTCTTTCCTATTATTGTCGGTGCATATAATGAACCTCCTGCAAGCCAATTTGTCATATAAGAACGTGTATTTATATCGTCGCTGTAATCATCTTCTCCATACTTACTGCTATAAACACTATATGGTGCACCTGCCCATTGCGCATAATATCTTGCTCCTTCCAATGCTCTCGGCAGTAAACTTGTAGAACCGCCACGCTCTATATTGCCCATTCCGCCACCAAAACGGACTGCATCACTTGTCACAACACCTTTGTCTTTGCAACTGTTTGTCACTACAACACGGTTGTAAATGTTGCATCCTTCGTCAAAATCGAATGTTCCTAAATACACCCAAGTGCCGCCTCCCATTTTCTGATTTACCCTGAAATGTGTTTCTTCGCCTTTGTGATATACTATATATTGAGCATCTTCCACACTGTTTGGAAGTGTCTGATAGCTGACATATACGGCATAACGTCCTGCTTTCGGGAATGGAGGTTGATATGAAATACTGCTGCTATTCTTTCTCGATGTGCTTTTAATCATTCGCGCAGTGCCTTTTTCAAAAGGGTTTTCACCGTCACGATACATCCCTATATGTCTTGCGAAACCACTCTGATGTGTATCTCTCCAATCGTGTGAGATATTATATTCAGTGTAATAAGGTGTCTTTACTTTATCGTCATTGTCAACAATAAGCTCATATTTTTGCCAGTCACGCTCTCGCGGTGTGAATACTATTGCACCTGCATTTTCAAGCATCGGCATCAAGTAAGGTACGACAATGGTTTGCGTGTACAAGTCTTCCGTAGTACAAAACAAGCTCGGGCGTTGCCAACGCCATTCATCTTTTTTATGATCATAATACCTTCCGTGACTTGCCCAAAGAGAAATATGTCTGTTTTGCAATCCATGCGTTATTACATTAGGCTTCGATTCATTATACACCCATGCAGCTCCTTTATATTCAATGTCTCCCCATAAACGAGGCATGTTGCTGCTTGACATGCTGTTAGGTATCAGTTCTTCTATCAGCATACCATTGGTAAACAATTTTATCTCATACTTATTATATGGTTTTGGAATTGCTTTCCTTATCTTTGAGTATATCTTTCTGACTATTGAAGGAGTAAAATCCTGAGATGCGAAAGATGCATCTGCCACTATTGATAGAGTCCTGTTATTATTGTCAACAGTATATCTCACCATACGAGATTGCTGATGAATGGCTTCATGTTTTGGCTTATAGTTAAGGAAGAAAATATTTAGTTGTCTTTCCAATCTGCCATCTTCACCTGCAACTTGCGCAATAGCACAAAAAGACAACAACAATAATATTATAGTGAAAAATTTCCTCATAATACAGTTATGAATAGTTTTAACGGATTTCACCTATTGAGAAAAGCTCAGGATGTTTGCCTTTAAAGTCTTTGTAATATAATTTTATATCTCTCATTTCTTTTTCCACATCACCTGTGGGAATAAAACTCTTGGTGCATTGAATATGTTTTTTCTCATAATCAACACCGTAAAGCAATATAGGAATTTTGGCTTTCAAAGCGATATAATAGAATCCATACTTCCATTCAGTATTAAGAGAGCGAGTTCCTTCGGGCGTTATACATAGTTGAAATGTTTTTTCTCTTTCGGCTGTATCCGCGAGATTATCAGTCATGCTCGTATGTTTGGAACGCCATACAGGTATGCCCCCTATTTTTCGGAATAATGAACCCAAAGGCCAGAAGAACCATTCCTTTTTCATAAGGAAATTACTTTTCAATCCTTCGGCACGTGCATATAGTTGCCCTATTACAAAATCCCAGTTGCTCGTATGTGGTGCAAGGCATATAATAAACTTATCGGGATGAGCTGCGGTTACTTCTTTCGTCCATCCCAAATGTTTATACAATAGCCAACTGCAAAGCCTTTTCAACATTGCTTTAATTTATGTTTCCTATCTGGTCAATTATCTCAGATACTTGTTTGTTGAAATCCTCTATTAGTTTTTTATAGAATTTCTTTGCCGGAATACCGGGTTCAGGATGCGATATTCGTCTCAAAAAATCATCGTGAATGGTAATTATAGAATACAACAAAGCCTGTATGTTTTCCGTATTTGGCTTTCCGCTATACAATGAGGCAGCAATACATTCTGCAAACAAGTCACTGCAAATGTAGTTTATTGTCCTTTTTAAATCTCTTTTATTGGTCATAATGTCTGCACATTAAAAATTACACAGTTCAAAGATAGAAAAAAAAAAGGAAATGCAAGCGATTATCTTTAAAAATATTTCATAAGGGTTGAAATCTTTGTTTTTTCTTTCCTTATATCACAAAAAAAGACTATTTTTGCATCATGTAAACTATATCATTTTGTTATAGGATTTAATTATTTAAGGTAAAGATGAAAAAAAGTTTTTTGCAGATTGAAAGAGCAGCTTATCAACCAAAGCTGCCTAAGGGATTACAAGGTGGAGTTAAGATAGAAGAGGGTAAACCCACACAAAGCGTAGGCGACCAAGAAGAAATAAAGAAACTATTCCCAAATACTTACGGAATGCCATTGGTAGAATTTGTTCCCGGCGAAAAGACGGTGTCAAAGTCTATGAATGTCGGCGTTATATTAAGCGGCGGACAAGCTCCCGGCGGACATAATGTGATATGTGGTATATTCGATGAAATAAAGAAACTTAATCCGGAAAATAAACTTTACGGTTTTCTTATGGGACCGGGGGGACTTGTAGATCATAAATACAAAGAGCTTACAGCCGATATTATCAATGAATACCGCAATACCGGAGGATTTGACATGATAGGCAGCGGACGTACAAAGTTGGAGGATATTGAACAGTTCGAGAAAGGACTTGAAATAATAAGAGAACTTAACATAAACGCTATCGTTATAATAGGAGGCGACGATTCAAATACAAACGCATGTGTGCTTGCCGAGTATTATGCTGCAAAGAAATATGGTGTGCAAGTTATAGGATGCCCTAAAACCATTGACGGCGACTTGAAGAACGATCAAATAGAGACCTCTTTCGGTTTTGATACGGCTACAAAAGTGTATTCCGAACTTATTGGAAACATTGAGCGCGACTGCAATTCGTCACGTAAATACTGGCATTTCATAAAACTTATGGGGCGTTCAGCATCTCACATAGCACTCGAATGCGCATTGCAGACACAACCTAATATTTGTATTATATCGGAAGAAGTTAAAGCTAAGGATATGACGCTTAATCAGATTGTGGATCAAATAGCTTCTGCTGTGGCATACAGAGCTTCTCTCGGAATGAACTACGGAGTTGTGCTTGTGCCGGAAGGACTTATAGAATTCCTCCCTTCAATAGGACGTCTGATAAAAGAACTAAACGATCTTCTTGCCGAGCATGGATCAGAATACAGAGATCTGACAGTCAAGAAACAACGAGAATACATTCTTTCACATCTTTCAAAAGCTAATGCTTCCACATTCGAGACTTTGCCTGATGATATCGCTCATCAGCTTTCCCTTGACAGAGATTCACACGGAAATGTATTGGTTTCGCTTATAGAGACAGAGCAGCTCTTGTCAAGTATGGTTGCCGCAAAGCTCGCAAAATGGGCTAAAACCGGTAAATTTGTCGGCAAGTTTGCCACGTTGCACCATTTCTTCGGATACGAAGGACGTTGCGGAATACCTTCAAACTATGACGCTGATTATTGTTATGCTCTCGGAGTGAGTGCTGCGCAGCTTATAGCAAATGACAAAACAGGCTATATGGCTATTGTAAAAAACACGTTTGCATCGCATGATGAGTGGAAAGCAGGAGGCGTTCCTATCACTATGATGATGAATATGGAACGGAGAAGCGGACTGATGAAGCCTGTCATACGCAAGGCTCTTGTTGATCTTGAAGGCAAACCTTTCAAGAAGTTTGCACAGATGCGCGAAGAGTGGGCTAAGGAAACATGCTTTATCTATCCCGGTCCGATACAATATTGGGGACCTTCTTCGGTTTGCGATCGAACAACGTTCACGCTCGAACTTGAACATGAGAAAGATTGATGCACTGCAATGCAAACATATAAAACAGTGTTATAGCCCATTTTTAAGTAAATAATTATATTGCCAATTCACAATTCTGAAATGGTAAGAACAAAAAGAACAAATAAAACGAGAAAGGTTACTGCGGGACGTAAACGTCGCAGTAACCTTTCTAATCATTCTTCCTTTTTCTCTCGTTTATTTCGTCTCTATCCTCGTTGGGCATGGTGGGTAGGAGGCATTGGCGTTATTGCAGTCTATATATGGCTTTTTTATTATTTCTTCGTAGGGCCGTTCGGATTCAGATGGAGAGCTCTTTACGGTGACGTAGATTATCCGGAAGGCTATGAAATACATGGCATTGATGTAAGCCATCATCAAGGAACGATTGACTGGGCAGAGCTTCGTAACGCAATGATAGAAAGGTGTCCGGTGCGCTTTGTGATAATAAAAGCAACAGAGGGAACAGGACATATAGACGAAAACTTCAACGATAATTTCTATCAGGCGCGTGAGCATGGCTTCATAAGAGGTGCATATCATTTTTGGAGCAATAAAACTCCTGCACGAGAACAGGCTTATTACTTCCTGAAACAAGTGCATCTTGAAGAGGGCGATTTACCTCCTGTGCTCGACGTGGAGCATAAACCGAAAGATATGCCTGTGGATGAATTTCAGAGAGAAATACTTGCATGGCTTCACATAGTGGAAGATAAATATCATGTAAAACCAATCATATACACATACTATAAATTCAAAGATGCATACCTTAGCGATACTCGTTTTGATGATTATCCTTATTGGATTGCTCACTATTATGTTGACAAAGTAGAGTATAAAGGTAAATGGAAGTTTTGGCAACATACCGATGCGGGGCGGCTGCCGGGCATAAAAGGATATGTGGATTTCAACATATATAATGGTAGCTATTATGATTTGAAACAGTTAACCATAGGTGGAAATGATATGATTGACTGACAAAGGAAACATGCTTTTCATCTGTTTATGTTGAAAACAATATACTCTGATAATCAAGTATTTAAGAAACATCATTACGAAACGATGACTTTTGCACTACGAAAGTTATTGTTTTAGAGTGTAAAAGTTATCCTTTTATGGTGCAAAACAATAGCTTTTGAAAAACAGTAAAAATCATATTACTTGATAATAAGAAAAAATATCGGGAGAGAATATAGCAAAAACATGATATAATGCAAGAATAAAAATTTATAAATATGTACCGTAAGGCAATACACAGATTATAAACTTACGCAACACCATCTTGACACTTTTATCATCACACCCATTCCGGGAACTTCTTTCAATAAATAATATTTATGGCTCTGACGCACCAATTTTCCTGTAAGTCCTTTCAAAGGACCGTGTGTAACTCTCACTTCTGTGCCTGTTTTGAGCTTAGCTTCGCTTTCCGATACATATTTACGCAGTTCCAAATCGGGATTGCACATAATACGAAATTCATTCATCTGCTTGGCAGGTATTTCGTAAAAATCATTTGAATCTTTTGCTTTTCTAATTACCTGAATATCGTATTCCGAATTGGCAACACACTCTTTAATAAAGCTGTCGGTAACTGTTTTCTTGACAAACATAATATTGCACACCACAGGACGCAGTTCCTTTCTCACATGCTTCTCTTTATCTTCAAAATAAACATAATGCATCGGCACGAAAACTTCTAATTGCTTTTCGGTTAAGTAGTCTCTTACAAGTTTCCATTTCGTAGAAAACAGTCTTACAGCATACCAAGTATGCTCATCGGACAATGTTTCTGTTATATTTTGATCTAAGCACATAGGCAGTTTTTATGATGTCATACTACATCCTGTAAACAATATTATAGAAGTAACCAATTAATACGACAAACCTATTTGATAGTATATCGTATTTATCAAGAAGACAAACAACTATCTTTTAAGTTCGTCACACAGTATTCTTATTTTATCAATATCTTTTATTCCTATCTCCGTTTCAAAACATCTGTTCACATCTATTCCGACAAACATATCATGCCTGAAAGCTTTTATGGCATCTATATTGTCCATGCCGATATCGCCTCCCACGATGAAGGGAATATTGCCTTTATAGTTTACAAACATGTCAAAGCATGTGTCGCTTATAGATTCTTGCCCATTCGACGATGTGAGTTTGAACAGCAGTAAGTCTGCAACTCCTTCATATTCAAATGCATTCTCGAAATCTTCCGATGATGAAACGCTTATGGTTTTTATTATTTTTATGCCTTCATGAATGTCAGGATCAAGGGTAGAACGCAGGTTTTCTATCATTATTCGGCTTTCTTCGCCGTCGAGTTGCACGTAATCCAATCTGAAATTATAAACACGAGTGACAATGTTCTGCGGCATATCATCTGCAAAAACACCTACTCTTTTTGCCCTTAAATTGTAATCGGAAACATTCGATTTGTCACCATTTGCATTCTCTTTAAGCATCTCTTCGCTGTAATCGGGTATTATGCCGGCACGTGAGCGTATCATACTTACATATCGCGGACTGTCATTACGAAAATCCAGACCTATCATATCTATTCCCAAATGTTCCAAAGCATGAATGTTTTCTGATTCACGCAAACCACACACTTTTATAATCATGATTAAAGTTAAGCAAATTATGCTTTCTGTTGATTAAAACTATTATATTAGCTTACTTGCAAAGCAACCGACCGATAAGATTAATGTCAATGATGCTCGGCAACGATAGCGAAGTAAACCAAATCTTCTTCTGTGTTGTTTTCCATGTAATGACTGTGTCCCATAGGGCAGTAATGCACTTGTCCTGCCGTTACTGTTTCAGTTTCATTGTCATAATGGAATGTTGCCACACCTTTTATTATATATATTATTTCGCAATTCTGCTCATGTGCATGCAGTCCGCTTGACGCTCCGGGTTTTAACGTGCTGTACATTATCTTGCACTTATCATCGATGAAATTGCGCGTGTCAAGCTCTCCTTTTCCACCCTTAAAGCCAATGACCTTAGCTTCCGGAATATCGTTGAAATCTATTTTCATAATGATTATTTTAAATATATGTTGCAAATTTAGCAAAAAAAGCGGATATCAAGTAGATAGTACCTGCTTTTTTATTGCAACAGAGCATTTTGTAGCTGTTGTATGTAAAACAATATCAATGAAATCATATTAAAACGAAATATCGTATAAAATAAAGAACTAAGTAAGTCTTCAAAAAGTCTTATAGGACTTTTCAAAATGTCTTATAAGACAATTTTAAGACTCTTATAAGACAATTTTGAACATCTAAACACAAACTGTTCATTAATAAAAAAATCCCAATCAACTACCTTTGTAGTGACTGGGATCTTATGTAGATTTGCTTTACAGTGCAAAATTTACTCTGTTTCAGATTTTACCTCTTCTTCTGTTTGAGGTGTCTCTTTGTTTTCCGGCTCTTCTGCAACAACCTCATTGTTGTCCTTGTTTTCTGCTACTGCATTCTCAGCAACAACCTTTATAGGAACAACAACCTCGACTTCTTTGTGGAAGTGGATTGTAGCGTCAAAGTCTCCGACAGTCTTTATATCGCGCATTGTTATTATCTTGCGGTCAATATCAAAACCTTTTTTCTTCAATTCTTCTGCAACTATCGAAGCATTTACAGAACCATAGGTTACACCTGTTGCACTGACTTTCGCTGAAATAACGAGTGCAACGTTCTTGATAGCCTCTGCTTTCTTTTCAGCTTCTGCCTTTATAGCTGCCAATTTATGTGCTTGTTGTTTCAGATTTTCTGCAAGAACTTTCTTAGCTGATTTAGAAGCAATAACCGCTTTGCCCTGTGGAATAAGGTAGTTGCGTCCGTATCCGGATTTCACTTCTACAATATCGTTCTTGTATCCGAGTCCTATTATATCTTCTTTCAGTATTATTTCCATTCTGTTTCCTCCTCTTTAATTATTTCATCAAATCGGTTACATAAGGAAGCAGTGCTATCTGACGCGCACGCTTTACAGCCTGTGCGACACGACGCTGATATTTTAGAGATGTTCCGGTGATACGGCGAGGCAGAATTTTGCCTTGTTCGTTAAGGAACTTCTTCAAGAACTCTGGATCCTTATAATCAATATACTTGATACCGCTCTTTTTAAAACGGCAATACTTTTTCTTCTTTGTATCCACGGAAGGTGGAGTCAAATAACGGATTTCTGATTCTTGTGCTGCCATGATTTAAGCCTCCTCTTTTTTACCAAGTTTGTTTCTTCTCTTCTCGGCATATTGTACTGCGTACTTGTCGAGTTTAACTGTCATAAAGCGAATTACTCTCTCGTCGCGTCGATAGCCTGTTTCGAGAGTGCTTAACACTGATGGCTCTGCTTTGAATTCTACAAGGCAATAGAAACCTGTGGACTTCTTTTCAATAGCATAAGCCATCTTCTTCAATCCCCAGATCTCTTCATTCAAAATCTCAGCTCCGTTATCTGTGAGCAAGTTTTTGAATTTAGCGACCGTTTCCTTCATCTGTTCATCAGACAAAACGGGAGTCAAAATGAAAACGGTTTCGTATTGATTCATACTACTTTATTAAATTATTAATTATTAAAGCATTTCTTCGTGAAATGCGGTGCAAAGGTACAACTTTTATATATATCATCATGACACAATACAGTTATAACACTCTTTCTTTATGTTTTATTAACTGTTTAAAAGTAAAAGATTAGGCTTTTATTTATGAAAGCGTTGTTTTTTTGTTAATTTTGCGGTATGAAATACAATAAAATATCACGTTTCGGATTGCCGTTGGTTTATTCGGGAGTAATCTTTCTGATTGCTCTTTTCATACTGAATAAAACCAATAACAATATAATATTGTTCATACCGATAATCTTAATATTATCAGGAATAATATTATATGTGGTTAATCTGAAAAAATAATCAATATTATTTCTACTGATTAATGTTTATATAAAGATGAATATTATATTACAACAGTTATTTGTTTACTGTTTTTAAGAATGTATTTTATAACGATGCAATATATATGTTCAGCATTCTGAGAGCACACTTTATATAATGCAGAAAATCGAGATGTTGAAAACTGATTTCCAAAAGCTATGGTTTTGCATTGCAAAAGGATAACTTTCGTAACTCAAAACAATAGCTTTTAGCGTGCAAAAGTTATTGTTTTGAAACATTGCTTTTAACATCTTGATTTTCAGAAATATATAAAATGTGGATTAGATGAATTTCGTTCGATATATATAAGTATAACTATTAAAACTATACATACTATTAATTCTCGCGTTTGAATAATATTATGGTATGCCATTATAAAAGATAAAGCCCGGCCTCATACGAGAACCGGGCAGATGAAAGGAGGAGTGGTACCTCCAGGAATCGAACCAGGGACACACGGATTTTCAGTCCGATGCTCTACCAACTGAGCTAAGGCACCAATAATTTTCTTAAAAGCGGTTGCAAAGGTACGTAATTTCTGTTATTCCGACAAATTTTTCAGCAATTTTCTTATGAAAAATGCATGTAATTCATTTTTTTGCACTAACTTTGCAAACCGAAAGCGGGATGTAGCGCAGTTGGTAGCGCACTACGTTCGGGACGTAGGGGTCGGGCGTTCGAG
>CALGRN010000282.1 GCA_937880835.1 uncultured Prevotella sp.
ACAATAGGAAATGAATTTCAAGAATTATACTGTCTGATTTTGTAATATAAAACAACGTCGTTTACAATCGTGCCTGATATTATTCTGAAAGACATTTGTCAAGTATAATATAAACAATTTCAAAATCAAACATTCTATATTATTTAAGGCAACAATGCTACATCTTACAAATCTTTCGATATGCACAAGTTGCGCATATATCTTGATTTTGTGTAGGAATAAAATTCAACTCTCTGTTGTAAATATCTTCCAATATCTTTGTAAGTCGCTCCTTGAACTCTTCATAATAATCTCCTGCATCGGTTATTCTCTCTTTTCCGAAGAATAAAGTCGGGTCGTATTCTTTCGAACCTGTGTTCTGAATGAAAAGCAACGTGGGACTTACCGGCAGATTGTCGGGGTTAACTTCCTTGCTGAATCTCACTATCTGACTGTACAGAAGCGTTTGCAGATAATAGTCGCTGTGACGTTCAAGTATGTTATCAGGATTGAAAACATCATCTATGCCGGCAGGTTTGGTCTTGACAAACCTGCCCGTTTTATAATCAACCACACGAATTCTATGCTCGTCTTTATCGTTCTCCACTTCATCAAGCCTGTCTATTATTCCTCCTACTTTTATCGTGCGCAATTCTCCGTTTACGTCAATCTCTATTTCTGTATATTGCTTCTCCTCTACTCCTATTACTCTGAACGGAGTCAGAAGCGTATCGGCTTTCAGAAGCTGAACGAGATATTGCAATATGACTTCGCGGTAAAGAAGTTGCATTCCGTTATAACGCGGCATGGAGCGGTTATCATCTGAGAGCTTGAAAAGCTCTTTTCTGAAAGCCTTATCCACTGTCGGCAGAAGCATTTCCGGATGCTCTATGTATGAATTCAACACCGAAGCATGAATCGTTTCGCCTATATGAAAGATTTCTTTGTATATCAATTCTGCCGCACGATGAAATATATTGCCGAATGTTCTGTTGTCCATGAGTTCCTCGTCTTCATTGTCCGGCTCTTTTATTCCGCAAACGATGTTGTAGTAGAACATGAGTTGGCAGCGCATATAGTTGTTTATCGCGGTTGGAGAAATTGTATTCAATGCCGATAAACGGCGCATTACGCTATCGTCTTTTTCAACATTTCGGCTTGCAGCAATAATCGGCGTGTGCCCTGCCTGTATTGATTTCCGGGCTATATTATGCCCGCTTTCCACCATAAGCTGTATCATGAAACGACTCATTTCGCCCGTATGTCCATCTTCTGTTGAATTGTTGTAAAGTATCGTAACATCTTTTGCCCGCTGAATCATTCTGTGAAAATAGTAAGAGAATATAGACACTTTGTTGTCAACGGTAGTCAAGCCATAGGCACGACGTATGGCATGCGGAATGAAAGAAGTATCGTCAACTCCTTTCGGCATATTACCTTCATTGCACGATAGTATCAGTATGTGGTCGAAATCGAGGTTTCTCGTTTCCAATACTCCCATTATCTGAGTGCCGACAACAGGTTCTCCGTGAAAAGGAATCTTAGTAGTATTCACTATCTGAGTAATAAGACGCTGCAATGTTATCACGTCAACGGCAAGCTCTCCGCTACTAATAAGTTCCACTATTCTGTTTATAAGAGTATATGAACGGAACACTGATTCCTGAAAAAGAGGGTCGTTGTTCTGCTCCGAATGCGTTGCAATATATTTCAATACATCTGCAATCCACGACATCATTGCATGCTGCATATTCTCATTCCGGTTGATATCTGTGAACAATAATTTCAATCCATCATCCTTATACAGCTCTTCCGTCTTTGGATAATAATTCCTTTTGTAATTCAGTTCTTCATAAAGTTTCTGCGAAGAGTTGCTTATATACTTCACGTAAGGATGCCTTAACAAGGTGTTTATATGATGAAGACGGAAGCATTCCTGTTCCTTGTGATAACCGTTTGTCTGCAAAGCAATAAGTTGATAAATCAATGAAGCAATGGGAGTTTGCGACAGTGGATATCCCGTTGTTACATTTACTTCTTTCGTTTCCGGCGGAATACTGTGTATAACTGTCTGCAATAGAGTTTCATCACATAGCACAATGGCAGTACGACTACCGTCTTCTGTCCTGTTGTTCTGCCTCATCCACTTGCTTATATACCTTGCCTGTACATTCTCTGTCGATGCACTTATATAGGTTATATCCTTCTTTTTTGAAAGATTATCATATATATCTGCATCATGAACATCAAATTCATTGGAAAAATATTTAAGATATTGACTTATATAATGACCTGCTTCATTGCCTTTCATATAATATTTGTCAAAGTCCCAATAAAACTTTGCCTTGCCGGTTTTCTGTATTTTTGAAAACAATTTCTGTTCTACTTGCTGCAATACGTTAAATCCTACGAAGATATAATGATTGTATTCAAACTCTATGTTCTCGTCTTCTACTACCTCACGATAAAGCGAACCTTCATAAGCTATGCCTTGTTCCGAAAGCCGTTTGTTATAATCCTTATATATATTATATAGGTTACTCCACAACGTTATGAACCTTTTTTTCAATTCACTGTCATGTTCTTCGCTGAAATTAGCAAAGAAACGTTTAAGCACAATCTTCTGTTCGTCATTCAAATATGATATATCGTCCAGTTCATGTATATTGCTCAGGTTTGCAAAAACCTTCTCGGCGTCCGCCATATTCTTATCTATGTCATCGAAATCGTTTAGCAATAATTGTCCCCAACCGTAAAACCTGTCAAGCGTTTCATCCGTTTTCGTACATTCGACGAATGACTTATGCAAGTCGCATATAAGTTTTATATCGTCTCCAACGGTTCTTTTTGAATACTGTCTGAACATGTCGCTGATGGTGATATAGGCAGGACTCCACATCGGTTTATCCGATAATACGGCTAATTGCTGATTAAGAAAC
Source organism: uncultured Prevotella sp. (assembly GCA_937880835.1). Lineage (GTDB taxonomy): Bacteria > Bacteroidota > Bacteroidia > Bacteroidales > Bacteroidaceae > Prevotella. Next base: position 2,919 of record CALGRN010000282.1, read on the forward strand.
AGCGAAGCACGCTTGTTCGGAAAGATCAAAGCCACACTGCTTAGATCGTTTCCGTATTTCTTCACTATATCATTAGCTACATACTTCAAGAATGATTTTGAATTGTTATGCTCGTTCATTTGAATATTCTATCTTTACAACTTGATTTTGTTTAACATACCATAGGTAACCGCAGACATCGGCATATCCCATAGAATACAATAAATCCATATACGTTCTGACCTGCTCATGGTGTTCTTCATGAGGATTGCCGAACTTGAAATCCACCACAACGACATTGTTTCCGTTTATCATAACACGGTCAGGACGATGCTCGTTTGCAACCTTTGTCTTTTTGTCAACGGACAGAATGGAGCATTCATTCAACACTCTCATATCGGAAGAGAACCAAGAACGCACAACGGGATTGGCGAGACCATTCTCTAACATCTGCCTTACTTCATCGCGTGTCACCTCTTCATTATACAAGATACCGTCTGTTTTCATGCGTTTCAACGTTCTCGGAATGTCGTCAACGGAATGTATCGTGGAAAAGATATGATGCAGAACATTTCCTTTCTTTATATATTTCTTACGCGAAGAGATGCTTTCCTCGTCTTCACTAACAAACATACGGCTGTCGTTACTCTGCCTGAAAGCCACCTTCCTTTTATACGTTTCTATGTCGAGAATTTCATTCTTAACCTCTTGCAGAAATACATTTTCGGTAGGTTTCTTTTCTTTCTTCGCGTCATTTGCCTGCATTCCATATTCAAATACAATAGACTCTTCATCGCTTTCTTTGCCCGAAACAACAGCATTTGGCAGCTTATCGGCAAGTTCATTGATACATTCTTGAATAACATTGCTTCGTGTTCTCTTTGCATTTCTTTTGCCAATGACATACAAACTCTTTCCTGCACGAGTGAAAGCAACATAAAGCAAGTTTAGATTATCTACGCTTTTCTGTACCGATTCGAACAAATAATCCTTCTCATATACCGTTCCCCGCATCTGATTAGGATAATAATCGACCGGTATTATAGGGAGTTCGGAGAACGATTTCTCATCCGTCTGACACCATATTGTATCTCCCAACTTCTCAACTTCCCAGTCGCAGAAAGGCAATATCACGTTTTCGAATTCAAGTCCTTTACTCTTATGTATCGAAATAAGCCTTATACCGTCTATACTGTCGCTTTGTATTGTCTTTGAATGCATCTTCTCATTCCATTCATTAATAAAGGTATCGATGTCTGAGGTGTTGTCTTGCAGATAATCATTAAGTTTATCATAGAATGTACAGACGTATGCGCTCTGCTCGTGAAGATTATTGAGTCCGAACATAGAAAAGATGCTATCTACCAAGTCCATTAAGGGCATTGAAAGCAGTTTTGCACGTTCTTTCAGGAAAATATCGGGCAATTCGTTGTTCAACTTCAACGAAAGTTTGGTTTTATAATCATCTTTTTCGTTGTCGATATCTTCATTGACAACAAACAGTTCCGTATCTCCCGACTCTTTACTATTAATCTTATTGTAAGCCTTTACAAGTTCTGCTTTTGCCATGATATCATCGGGATGAGACAGAACTCTTAGTGCTTGAACAATAGTATTTACTGCAAGCGATGCGTCAAGTCTGAACGCTTCGTCTGACACAACCTTTACTTCCGGAATTTCTCTCATGAAATAATCGGCAATAATCGGTATGTCTCTGTTATATCTTATAAGTATTGCTATTCTATTATTTGCCGTTCCTTGCTCTTTCAACTCTTTGATTATGCTTTTTATTCTCTCCAAAACCGAACTGCGATATTCTTCTTTCGGAAGAAGTTCTATTCTGACATAACCTTGTTTTAATCGCCCTTTCGGTATTTCCTGCACCACATCCGAATATGCTTTTCTCATCTGTTCTGCTTCTTTTTCATTAAGTTCAGCCTGCATTTCATATTCTTTCTGCGATGCGAGAGTGAAAAAAGCATTGTTGAACTCTATTATATTACGTTCGGAACGATAGTTGGTTGAAAGCGGTTTTTCTTCTATCTGTTCCTCCGAATTAACAAATTCGGAGGAAATATTGTTAAGCAAACGCCAGTCGCCCGAACGCCATCTGTATATGCTTTGCTTAACATCTCCCACTATCATATTACCGGCATTATCATGGCTCATGCATTCTGCCAGCAACACTTTGAAGTTCTTCCATTGCACAGTACTTGTATCTTGAAACTCGTCTATCATGACATGTTCTATCTGAGTACCTGTCTTTT
>CALGRN010000283.1 GCA_937880835.1 uncultured Prevotella sp.
CCTCACCTGTTCGTGAAATAGTAAGCGTCATCGGTATATACTCATCGCTCAACTTATCCGGTGAACCGACACTTGCCGCAAACTTCAAATGATTCTCTTCCGCTTTGTCGAAGACAATGCCCAACAACGCTCCTTTCTCTTTGAAATTATCGGTAATGAACTCGCTGAAATCGGATTTGGTGAATGCGCGATTAAAAATTTCGCTTCCGTCGTTGCGTAATATGCGCACATTTATTCTGTTATCATAATACTTGTTTCCATTCTCGTCTTCCACTATTGACATGCTCTTGTCGGCAAAGCGATGAACTTCTATCGTGTAATCATTACCTAACCAGTTTATTGTCCTGTTCTGTTTATAGTCTGGTGTTGATAATATATGCTTCTGAACTTTCTTTTCAGACTTATGGACTATTATGTCTTCCGTCTTTGGTTTATCCTTGCATGATGACAAAATGAAAACAGAAGCACACATTATAATAAAAGGTATAATAGGTTTCATACAATAATTTTTGCGCAAAGGTAATAAAAAACGCACAAAAAACACAATAAAAACACTGTAATCAAATTGCGTACAATGATTTTTTGCTATCTTTGTCACGATTATTCAAATTGATTTATGATGATGAGAAAATTAATATTATATATATTTATTTCGGTTTCGGCAATATTTCTTTCTTGTTCAGGCAATAAGACGGAAAAGAAAACAGAAACAATAGACACTGTTTCTATGATGATAATGCAGATACAAAAGTGTTCAAAGCTGTACACCGCAGAATACCAGATACATAAAATCATAACTCATGATGACGAATTGAAACTGCGAGGAAGTTTCTTTAAAAAAGATTTTGATATCAAACTTCCTGCCGGAAACCGTAAGGTTGCCATACCGATGAATGCCACACTAAAAGCATATATTGACTTTAACGGGTTTTCAGAACATAATATAAGACGTAGCGGAAATAAGATTGAAATAATATTACCGGACCCGAAAGTGGCTCTGACAAGCAGTAAAATAGAACATAAGGAAATAAAACAGTATGTGTCTATCATACGTTCAAATTTCAGCGATGCCGAACTTGCGGAGTTTGAGAAACAGGGTAGGGCAGCGATAATAAGAAGCATTCCCGATTTAGGTATATTGGATATGGCACGTGAGAGTGCAGCAAGGACTCTCGTACCGATGATAGTAAAAATGGGATATAACGAAAAGGACATAACAATAATGTTTCGTAAAAAGTTCTCCGATAACGATTTACCGTTGTTGATTGACAAAAACATAGAACGTCTCTAATGTTATAATTGCCATAAGCGATAACTTTAAAATTATTGTAGTTGATATATTATGTTTAATGAATATACAAAAGAAGAAAGTAAATGGAAAATATATTAAATAGCTTGTTGAAATTTATTAAAGGAGTAAGTAAGATCGTATGGATTTCAATAGCTGCTGTTATTGCAATAGTCATTGCCTTTGTCTCCATTATAGGTTATCTGAACAAAGATAACAGAATAAACATAGAAAGTGACAACAATATAGACATAACGCCTCAACAAGTGAAATCTATAGAAATGATAGGTGAATGGGAGTTCCTTTCCATTGCCGATGAAGAACTTGTTGATACCGTAAAGAGAAATATTTTCGGTGACGACCGATTGGTGCGCATATACTATGGTACGCTAAGATTAGGTGTTAATCTGAATAAAACAAAACCTAATTGGATTTATAAGGACGGCGATTCCATATCGGTAATATTACCACAGATAGAACTTCTTGATGATGATTTCATCGATGAAGCACGCACAAAATCGTTTTTTGAAAGTGGAAAATGGAACAATAATGTACGTGAAGACCTCTATAAACGTGCTCATCAGAAAATGAAATCAAGATGTATGATACGTAAAAATATAGAAAATGCAGAGGAAAACGCACGTCAACAGTTTCAACAATTAATGAATTCAATGGGATTTGATAAAGTTTCCATAAGGTTTGATAAATAAAAAATCCCGTCGGCATAATGCAACGACGGGATATCTACTCACTAAATCAACAAAAACTAATATATTATCCTTCTTGTTAAACAACCCTCTAAACCTAAAATCAACTCTCCTATTGAACTTTTATTTAACTAATTAACCTAAAACCTCTCTATCCTTTTATAAACAATCCTTTTACCAAAACCGAACACCCTCTTGAAGATTATAATCTAAGCCATTATTATTTTGTCGGTGCAAAGTTACTATAACATTTTATCTGTTATGAAGAAATTGCCTTCTTTTTCACATATTTACAGATGCAAACGTTTGCGCACATACGTTTCCTTATATATAATAAGGTATAATCATAAACAAACTATTCTGAATTACATCGGTATTTAATGACGATTGAAACGACAACATATTTGCAACGAATCTTATTGTAGCAATGCCATGTAAGTATAATACTGAAAATCAACAAGTTAAAAACTTGGATAAAAAAGTATTGTTTTCATGATATAAAAGTTATGCTTTTACGTCCTAAAAGCATAACTTTTGCAATGCAAAACAATAGATATTGCAATCCAAAAACAATGCAATGAATTTGCTTAAAATAAAATACAGATATATATCGGTTTTATAAATGAGCTCTCGTATTATTCAAATAAACCTTTTATTCGTAAAACATTTTGAATTATTCAAACAGCTGTCTGTAACAAGATAATAGCAAATGTTATTTTCAAAAAAATAAAGTTAAAATGTCGTTTTTGACGTTTAATTTTATATTTTTTAGCTTTATTCTTTGCTTTTGATATATTTTTTAGTAAATTTGCACAGTGTTTTGTTGAATATCTATATAAAAAGATTGGGAAAGATATATTATATATTAATATTTATGATTGTGGTTTTTACTTCTTGCGAATTTAAGTTGAAACCCAATGAGGATAATAATGATGCCGAGATAGAAGTGACGCGTTATGATCGTCTTGAAAGCCGTTATCTCACAACCGGCGACTTTTCTGCGCTTCAACAGATGAATACCGGTTATCCAATGGAAACACGTACTCTTATAGAAAAAGTATTAAGGATAGGCAATATTGATGATCCTGAGATAAACACTAAATTCTTGAATTTATATCAAGATACTGTCTTGCAGACTCTTATCGCAGATGCCGAAGCAGAATATGCCAACATGGAAGATATAAACAAAGAACTGAATGAGGCTTTTTCCAAATTAAAAACAATGTTGCCTGATATTCCCATTCCTATGGTATATGCACAGATAGGAGCTCTTGACCAAAGCATAATAATAGGAGATAATACAATAGGAATATCTCTCGATAAGTATTTGGGAGAAGATTATCCTCTTTATAAAAAGTATTATAGTGCTGCACAGAGAAAGCAAATGAAGCGAGGATACATTCTTCCCGATTGTCTCAGTTTCTATTTGCTGAGCATATATTCTCTTCCCGACTTTGAAACCTGCGATCAAATGAAAAGAGATTTGCACGTAGGAAAAGTAATGTGGGTAGTAAACAATGTGCTTGGAAGGAAGGTATTTAATACTAATTATATCGACATGATAGATTTGTATATGAAGAAAAATCCTAATATCTCCATTCGCACGCTGCTGAATGACAATGATTATTCAAAGTTCGGTTCAAGTTAGTTTACCCTGATATGCACCTGTTTTCTTAATGTGATTTACGAGTTTATTTGTAAATTCATGATTCTTCAAGCCCCATTTGGGAGCAATGAGAAGTTCCGAAGGCGACTGACTTACAAATCTTTCTATAACCAAATCTTTACGTAAATGCTGTATGTAGTTGGTTATAAGTTCTATATATTCATCGATAGAATATGTGTGAAAAGGATTTTTTTCATATTCTCTTGCCAATTCCGTACCTTTTATTATCTGCATTTGATGTATCTTTAAAATGTCTATTGGAAGTGACGATATTACAGATGCTTGCCTTATACTCTCTTCCGAGTCCTCACCCGGAAGCCCGATGATGACATGACCACACGTTATTATGTTTCTTCTGCTTGTTTCACTTACAGCCTTAGCCGCACATTCAAACGTATGTCCTCTGTTTATTCGTTTCAGTGTTTCGTTGTTTACACTCTCAATTCCATATTCAACAATGAGAAAAGTTCTCTTGTTGAGTTCTTCCAGATAATCTAACAGCTCATCCGATATACAGTCAGGTCTTGTTCCAATCACCAATCCTACTACATCTTCCGTATTAATAGCTTCTTCGTATAATTCTTTCAGTTTCTCAATATCTCCGTAAGTGTTTGTAAAAGCTTGAAAATATGCAAGATATTTCATTGACGGATACTTTTTCCTAAAAAACGCCTTGCCTTCTTCCAATTGTTCCGATACGGTCTTGTTTCTGTCGCAATATGACGGATTGAAAGTTCTGTTGTCACAATAAATACATCCTCCTCTTCCAATTCTTCCGTCTCTGTTAGGGCATGAAAATCCGGCATCTATTGAGATTTTTTGTACCTTGTAAGGCAATATTTTTCTTATCCAACTCCCGAAATCATTATATAAATAGTCGCAATGTTCCTGTTGCGAATAATTAAAGTCTGATGAATTAAGTTGATTAGGAAAATTATGCATGTTTTATTGTTTATGTGTGAATTATTTTTCTGTTTTCTTTTGCAAAAGTACAGAAAAGTTCGTAACTTTGCAGTAATATTAATTGAAAAACCTAAGTAATGAAGAAAATATTCTTTATGTGTGCTGCTTTTATTTTAGCAACAACACAACTCCTTGCTGTACAGAAGTTAGATTTGAAAGAAATGACATCAGGAAAATTCAGAGCAAAATATCTGAGTGCAGTAAAACCAATGTCTGATGGAGAAAGTTATACTCAAATAAGTGCTGACGGTAAGAAGATTGAGATACATTCATTCAGAACAGGCGAACAAACAGGCGTGCTTTTCGACAAGGATAATGTTCAAGGTGTAAGCATCGGCAATATTGACGGATATATAATGAGTCCTGACGGAAAACGCATTCTCATACAGACTGAAACGAAAGCGGTTTACAGACGTTCTTTCAAAGCAGTATATTACATATATACAATAGCAAGTAAGAAACTTGAACCATTGTCTGATAACGGACCTCAACAAGTACCTATATGGTCTCCGGATGGCAATCAGATAGCCTTTGTGAGAGATAACAACATATTTCTTATAAAACTTTTGTATGACAATTCTGAAAGTCAGATAACAAAAGACGGCAAGTTTAATGAAATAATCAATGGTATTCCGGATTGGGTGAATGAGGAAGAGTTTGGTATTAACACTTCAATGACATTCAATGCGAACGGAACTATGATTTGTTGGATAAAATATGATGAATCAAAAGTCAAAACATATTCTTTGCAACTTTTCAGAGGTGATACTCCTGCAAATGAACAATACGCAGATTATCCCGGTGAATACTCATATAAATATCCGAAAGCAGGGTATGATAATTCTGTTGTAAGTGCTTGGAGTTACGATATTAAAAGTCATCAGACACGTAAATTGGATCTGCCATTGGATGCAGACGGATATATACCACGTATAAAATCTACGGATGATGCAGATAAAGTAATATTGTATACGATGAATCGTCATCAGGACGAACTAAACATTTATGCAGCTAATCCGCGTACTACGTTATGTAAACTTATTATAAAAGAAAGCGTACCTAAGTATGTAAAGGAAGAGGTATTGGATAATATCGTTATAACGAAGAATAACATACTTATGCCAAGTGACAGAGAAGGATATATGAACTTATATCTTTATAATGTAAATGGCAAATTGTTGAAGAAACTCGTTGGTGGTAAGTTTGATGTTACGGATGTTTACGGATATGATGAAAAAACAGGTAATGTTTATTATCAAGCAGCTGCATTGAATGCACATGACAGACAGGTTTACATGGTTAATAAGAATGGCAAAATACAGCGTTTAACCATGAAAGAAGGAAATAACAGTGCTGTTTTCTCGTCTGACTATAATTATTTTATTAATATATGGAGCGATTACGACAATCCTTATGTTTTCACATTATGCAATGCCAAAGGAAATACTATGGCTACGCTTATTGACAATAAGGAGTTGAAAGAATTATTGTCAGAATATGGTTTAAGCAAAAAAGAAACATTCTCTTTCAAAACTTCAGAAGGAGTTATGCTTGATGGTTGGATGATAAAGCCTTCTGATTTTGACTCATCAAAGAAATATCCGGTTATAATGTTTCAATATGGTGGTCCTGGAAGTCAACAAGTAATGAACTCTTGGGGTCTCGGAGCTATGGGAAATGGTGCTATATATGAGAATTATCTTACACAAAAAGGATTTATTGTTGTTTGTGTTGACGGACGAGGAACAGGTGGAAGAGGTTCAGAATTTGAGAAATGCACTTATCTGAATCTTGGATATTTGGAAGCAAAGGATCAAGTCGAGACTGCCATTTGGTTGGGACAGCAACATTATATAGATAAATCTCGTATTGGAATATGGGGATGGAGCTTCGGAGGTTTTAATACTCTTATGAGTATGAGTGAAGGGCGTAACGTCTTTAAAGCAGGAGTTGCTGTTGCTCCTCCTACGAATTGGAAGTTCTATGATTCAGTTTACACTGAAAGATATATGAGAACTCCAAAAGAAAATCCAACAGGTTATGCTGTCAATCCAATAGAACGGGCAGAAAAAATGTATGGTTCGTTGTTGATATGTCACGGTCTTGCGGACGACAACGTACATCCTCAGAATGTATTTGAATATTCAGAAGCACTTGTAAAGGCAGATAAAGATTTTAAAGAACTATTTTATACCAACAGAAATCACAGTATATTAGGAGGAAATACAAGAAATCATTTGTTCAGACAGATTACGGATTTCTTTACAAAAGAATTAAAATAGAGTATATTATACTTGTTTAAAATAATAATAAAATATTACACCTTAAAAACAAAACAATATGAAGAAACTTTTATTAGGCGATGAAGCTATTGCACAAGGTGCTATTGATGCCGGTTTGAGTGGTGTTTACGCGTATCCGGGAACACCTTCAACGGAAATCACCGAGTACATTCAAGAGTCGCCGATAGCGAAAGAACGTGATATTCATCGCCGTTGGTCAACGAATGAAAAAACAGCGATGGAAGAGGCATTAGGTATGTCTTTTATGGGAAAACGAGCTCTTGTGTGTATGAAACACGTAGGACTTAACGTATGTGCAGACCCTTTTGTCAATTCTGCTATTACCGGAACTAACGGAGGTATTGTGGTTTTAGTTGCAGATGATCCTTCCATGCACTCTTCACAAGATGAACAAGACAGCCGTTTCTATGGTAAATTTGCTATGATTCCTACATTTGAACCGAGCAATCAACAAGAGGCTTATGATATGATGTCTGTTGCTTTCGATTATAGCGAGAAAGTAAAATTACCGGTTCTTATGCGTGTAACGACCCGCATGGCGCATTCACGTGCCGTTGTTGAAATATCAGAAGAGTCTCGGAAAGAGAATGAAATGAATTTTAATTCCGTATCAAAAAACTGGGTACTTCTTCCTGCTAATGCACGCAGACGTAATGATATTGTTACTGCACAACAAGCAGAGTTGGAGAAAGATTCCGTTGATTCTGTATATAATAAATATATAGATGCAGCAGATAAGAGTTTAGGTATCATTACCAGCGGAATAGCATTCAACTATCTTAATGAGTGTTTTCCAAACGGATGTCCTTATCCTGTATTGAAGATTTCACAATACCCAATACCTAAGGTTTTGGTTCGTAAGATGACAGAAGAATGCGATTCTGTTCTCGTTGCAGAAGAAGGACAACCGTTCATAGAAGAATTGTTACGCGGAATTATGCCCGGTAATGCAACAATAAAAGGCAGATTGTCAGGCGAACTTCCACGTACAGGCGAACTCAATCCTGATTTTATGAAGAGGGCACTTGGTTTCCCAAGCGAAGAAAATTATGCACCTTGCGAAGACGTTACTCCTCGTCCTCCTGCTTTATGTGTAGGATGTGGGCATCGTGATGTTTATTCTGCATTGAATAAAGTGCTTGAAGATTATCCCAATGCACGTGTGTTTGGAGATATCGGATGTTATACATTAGGATTCATGCCGCCATATAATGCGATACACAGTTGCGTTGATATGGGAGCAAGTATTACAATGGCAAAGGGCGCAGCTGATGCAGGACTATGGCCGGCAGTAGCTGTAATAGGAGATTCAACATTCACTCACAGCGGTATGACAGGTCTTCTTGATGCAATAAACGAGAACTCTAATATAACAGTTATAATAAGCGACAACCTTACAACCGGTATGACTGGTGGACAAGACAGTGCCGGTACGAACAAGTTTGAGGCAATTTGTCGCGGATTAGGTGTAGAAGAAGAGCATTTGAGATATGTTGTTCCGCTTCCGAAAAATATGCCTGA
>CALGRN010000284.1 GCA_937880835.1 uncultured Prevotella sp.
AATTGCCAGAAGCAGTTGCCGTATTGGATCAAAAACGCGAAGACTCGACATATCCATACGGACATTTATCGGGATGCGGAGTAGGATTCAAACTTATGCAAAAGGACGTGTTCCTTAATATAGCAGGAGGTCTGCGCGTTACCGACTTGGCTATGGATCTAAGTGTTATAGCCGCAGTTCTTTCAAGCAATGTCGATACGGCAATAGAAACAGGCTGGTGTATGGCAGGAGAAGTAGGACTGAGTGGCGAAGTGCGCCCTGTGAACAGGATTGAACAGCGTATTGCAGAGGCAGAGAAACTTGGATTCAGTCACATAATAATACCGAAATACAACATGTCGTCGATAAACAAGCGTAATCTCAACATAGAACTGCATCCCGTACGTAAGGTGGAGGAGGCTTTGAGAGCTTTGTTCGGATAATCTTCTCCAACAGAATATTAAACCAAAACAAGCAACAGGTTGATAACAGAAAATGGATATAAAGACAAAATTACTGCAATATGCAGAGAAATATGAAACCAAAGAGTTTCTCATTTCCGACCCTTCATGGTTCATGCATCAGGTGAAAGGCGAAAGAAATCAAGAAACATTCGCATTCATTGCGTCATGTCTCAGCTATGGTTCGCGCAAGCAATTCTTTCCGAAAATACAATACATTCTCGACCGTTCAAAAGGAAATGTCTTTGATTGGGTGCTGAACGGAACATTTGCAGCAGACATTCCGGACAACGAAACATGTTATTACAGGCTCTACACAAATCGCACCATGTACAATTTTCTTTCGGCATTGAAAGACATGCTGACCGAATACGGCTCTCTCGGAAATTATATGAGGAAGCATTCACATGACGGTTTCTCTGCAATAGCTGCAATATCAGAATATTTTTCGAGCAAAGGCATTGAAGTGATAATACCGAAAGACACCGCTTCTGCATGCAAACGTGTGTGCATGTTTCTGCGTTGGATGGTGCGCGACAATTCTCCCGTCGATCTGGGATTATGGAAAGACTTCATCGACAAACGTACACTTATAATGCCTATGGACACGCATGTGGTGCAGGAAGCAAATAAACTCGGATTGATTGACAGTCGTTCAGCCTCTATGGCGAATGCCAAAAAGCTGACAGCAGAAATGATTTCGATATTTCCTGACGACCCTCTGAAAGGCGATTTTGCACTTTTCGGTTATGGAGTGGATGAAGACAAATAGTTTATTTGGAATAAAGTTCAGCAGGAAAAATAAGACAAGTATATAATGCTTTTTTATATATAAGAAAACAGGAATATAACTTATCGATTTCAATATATATTGTTTTGCATTCCGAAAGTTATCCTTTTGCATCACAAAAGCTATTGTTTTACAATGTAAAAGGATAACTTTCGGAATATCATTTACAACAGGCTGACATTCAGCGTCATAGGTATATCGTTTTATTATATCTGAATTCTTGTTTCTTTCTATCTGTTTTTATGCTTCATATACCATTTGTGAGTAATGAAATTGTACATGAGAAGGGCAACAACAATCAGCGACAGAGCAACCAAAAGCAGTGTATGATTGTCTCCGTAGAAGAACGAATATCCTAAAAACAAGCCTATGCTCAACCCGAATTCCCATGCAAGAAAGAAACTGCTTTGTGATGTTCCACGCTGACAATGGCGACTCAGTTTTATGAAAAACAACAGAAAACGCGAACCGATAACACCAATACCGAGACCTATAAGCAACGGAGAGATGTGCTCTGCCATCATTTGCGTGCGTGTAAGCATTATCAATATTGCTGCTCCGAGCAGTATCAATCCGGTTATTATCTCGCTCTTTAACTCTGCATTGACAAACACGTATTTCTGAGAAAGTATTGCCAAGACGAAACCGACCATTATCATTGCATAGAACGTTTCGGTGTTCTCTATCGTCATAATCATGCCTATTACGATGTTTATTATCGTAAGATTTATGAAAAGACGTATTCCCTGAGAAAGAAAGAACCTGTCTGTTGACAATAGTTTCATCGTGTCGTCTGGTGCTTTGAAAGGAAATTTGACGCTCTCTATAAGTACCACTGCAATAAATGAAAGCCCCATTGACACAAGATAAAGAGTAGCATAATTGAAGTGTGTCAACAGAAATATCGCAAGAAGCGGACCTAATGACAATGCAAAACGCCCGAACCAAGCTGTAAGGTGGTTGGCTTCTGTGCGTTGGAAAGACTCGCACGTATCAATGACGAGGGTGCTTGAAAGCACCATCTGGGCAAGTCCGAACACAGCTCCCATAATCATACGCAACGCTATGAAGAAAGATATTCCGATATGCAAATCGACATATTCCATTTCAAAAAACAAGAAACCGAATATGGAGACTATAAGAACGAGTATGGAATACATACATACCGCGTTCCTGCGAAAACGCTGAATAAGCCAGCTGCAAACAGGTCCCAGCATGAAAAGACCTATTCCGTAAGAACCCATTATCAGTCCGGTGTCGAAAGCAGACAGCTTAATATCGCTCATCAACCATTTAGGCAGAGCGGGCATAAGCATATACACCGACATTGTGAGAAGCAGATTTGCAGTTGCAAGAAGCCAAAATCCTCTATGCCAAAGTCTCACATGAACGGGAGTGTTTTGTGTGTACATTTGTAAAGTCTAATAAGATTCGTGTTGGTTTGGGAAATCGGAATTCTTCACATCCGATATATATCTGCCGACGGCATCGGTTATTACCCTATCCAAGTCGGCATATACTCTGAGAAATTTAGGGCGGAATCCATTTGACATTCCAAGCATATCGTCAATGACAAGCACTTGTCCGTCAGTACCGTTTCCTGCCCCTATCCCTATGGTAGCACATGAGACTGCCTTTGTAACCTTCGTTGCAAGGGCGCAAGGTATTTTCTCCAATGTAATGCAGAAGCATCCTATGTTATCGAGAGCCATTGCGT
>CALGRN010000285.1 GCA_937880835.1 uncultured Prevotella sp.
ACCCAACTCGGCATTGCGGAATATCAACTTACCGTCTTTCCATGCCACCTTTTCACTGCGTACATATTGGTGCAGTATAGCTTCCAATTCTTCGTGCGTAGGTGTATGCCCGAGTGCTTCTATCTTTTTTATCTTTTGGTCGTTAACATAACGTTTGAAACCATAAAGCAATCCGTAGAATGCTACCTCTGCCGTATTCGGAATAAACGAGAATACTGTGTGTTCCGTATCATAATTTACAGCATTCAATACAGGTTGAGTGAGTTGTTCGCCGAGTTTCTTACGCTCTTTATAAATATCACGATCTGAACCGCGACTGAAATATATACGCTCAAACGAACAGGCATAATTACCTTTCGAAGGGATTATATTTTCAACGCTGCATTCTCCGTTTTTCTTAACCATAAGAGCGTTTCCGGGTTCAAGTTCATGTATTTCCTCGCATTCGATATCGAATGTTGTCTGCAACACAGGACGCTCGCTTGCCAACACAACAATCTCATCGTTCTTATACCAAAATGCAGGACGTAGTCCCCAAGGATCACGCATAGAGAACATTTCGCCGCTTCCTGTTACTCCGCAAACAACATAGCCACCGTCATAATCAGCCATCGTGGTCTTCAAGACGTTGCTCGTTTTTACGTTATCCTCTATATATTTCGTTATGTCTGTATTTTCAAGTCCGAGCGATTTCGCTTTTACGAAATTACGTTCCACCTCTCGGTCTAATCTGTGTCCCATTAATTCGAGCATTATATAGCTGTCACTATATACTCTGGGGCATTGCCCTTTCTCTGTGAGTTTACCGAAAATCTCGTCTATGTTTGTCATATTGAAGTTGCCACACAAACAAAGATTCTTTGCTTTCCAGTTGTTTCTTCTCATAAAAGGGTGTACGTATGATAATCCGCTTTTGCCTGTCGTGGAATATCGCAAGTGTCCCATGTACAGCTCTCCTGCAAACGGTATGTTCTTTTTGGCATACTCCGCGTCGTTTATTTTCTCTTTATCAAGTCCGCGAAAATTATCGTGCACTGTGCTGAAAATATTAGTAATGGCATTAGATCCTTCTGCTCTCTCTCGAAACATATATTCGTCTCCGGGCACGGAATCGAGCTTTACGCAAGCCATACCTGCTCCTTCTTGCCCTCTGTTATGCTGTTTCTCCATCATCAGATAGAGTTTGTTGAGACCGTACATCCACGTACCGTACTTATGTTGATAGTAATCGAGAGGTTTAAGCAATCTTACCATTGCTACACCGCATTCATGTTTTAATGGCTCCATCTTATGTTTCCTAAATATTTAAGATATTCTTTTATTTATGAATTGTTTATATAGTTGTTTCGATTTAATCTTGCTATTTCGATGTTTGCATAATCAAAAAATGAAAGAATGTTTATTCAGTTCTGAATTATTTTCATTCTTTCATTTTTTGTAATCAACATTTTCTACCGAAGTATATTTACCAACAAGGACGTAAGCGACGTGGCAATTCCCACAAGCGAGAACCACATCGTGGTTGAAGGTCCTATATCTGAACTTTTGCTCTTTACCTCATTGGGCTGTACGTAAATAGCGTCATTCTGCTGCAAATAATAATAAGATGAATTAAGAATATTGGCATCATTAAGATTTAACCTTACAGATTCTTTCTGTCCGTTTGCATGTTCTCTTATCAATATAATGTTATCGCGTCTGCCGTATATTGTCAGGTCTCCTGCCTGTGCCAAAGCTTCAAGCAAACTTATCTTTTCCGTTGTAACCGGAATTACGCCTGGACGGTTCACTTCGCCCGTAACTGTTATTCTGTAACTCGACATTCTCACCGTAACAATAGGATTTTCTGTGGAAGCCATATAAGGTATGAGCTTCGATTTTATTACATCCTGACATTGTGTTTTTGTCATACCAAGCACGTGAATTCTTCCTATTACCGGAAAGTTTATGTTTCCGTTATTATCAACAAGATATCCTTGCAAAGTACCGCCATCCCTGTTCAACTGCCCGTTAGCTCCCACTTGGTTAGATACTGTAAGGTTGAATGGTGCTGATGCGGCAGGATCTGTGGTGCTTACCGTGATTGTAAGCATATCCTTAGGCATAATTCTTGCATCATAAAGACCATTTGGTGAAGACAGACTTACACTGTCAATATTCTGAAAATAAGCAACTTGTTTGCTTGTTTCGCAACTAACCATAGAAATAACAGTTGCAATTACAATTAAAGGAAAGAGCAGTTTTTTCATTTTTTATTTGCTGTAATTATCGTTAAAACACTGCAAAAATACTCTTATTTTTTTTAATTGACAAATGTTTAGACAACTATTTAAATATGTATTAAGTAAAAAGACAAAAAAAAGAACTCTTACCGATACAATTAAAACATGAAATAACTTATAACCATAAAAACAAGTTTAAACGAACTGACTTAAACTATTAGGATTTGCAAAAATATTCAAACCGAGTAATAATTATTAATGCAAAACATGGCATTTCGTATATGACTGAAAAAAAGACAGTTATAAAGCACATCCTGAAAGTTATCGTTTTACCTTCCAAAAGTTATGCTTTTGCATTATAAAAGGATAACTTTTGCAACGCAAAAACATAACTTTCGCATCACAAAAACAATAAAGATATTTTCAAGAAGAAAAACAGGTATAAATATTAATTTATACATAAAACATGTAACACGGCATACATAATACGGTCATAAGATGCATTGATTAGTGAAAACGCAATAAGCACAGACCTTCATAAATCTGTGCTTATTGCGTTCTATTCTGTTAAGATGCAGTAATTATAACAACGAAGAAACCATTGGCAAATTATTATATACGGTATATTATACTATAACTTATCGTTATTAAATATCAGAACTTCCACCATTTCTTTTTCTCCGCAGGCTTTTCCGAATTTATATTTGTGCGTCCGGCTTCATATATAAGATCTGAAAAAGTCTTGTTCTCTTTCACCATCTGATATATTTGTCCCCAATCGGGAAGTCCTCCGATATTGCGATCATCTATGAAAAGGTCTGCTTTAATCTTTCTTGAAAAGCTGTTGTTATATTCAACTTTTTCTTCCGGATAGTCTTTGTTTACGGCATAAAACTCAATACCTCTGTCTCTGCACCATTGTACAGCTTCTTCAAGCAGATGCCCCTCACGCACACTCCATAATATAATTTTATGGCGATCTGCAATAAGCATACGGATTGTTTCAGTGGCAAATGGTATCTCATTGCCTATTTCCGGATACTTATGCTCTACTATTGTGCCGTCAAAATCTACCGCAATAACCAGTTTTCATGTAAGACTTTATCTGTTTTCAGAGCTTTATAGAAGTATCATTCTTATCACCATAACTGCTCTTTCCATAGTGTCCGTAGCCGTAACCATATCCGTAATTGCCCTGTCCTCCACGCTTACTCTTATTTCCATAATTACCGTAACGACCATATTTTCCGTATTTACCGTAGCCGTAATAATATCCGTATTTCTTCTTGGACATGTCTATACCATTCAGGACAATGGACATATTAGGAAGTTTTCTCTCTTCATCGAGCGAATTTACAAGATAGAAACTTGTTTTCGGGGTATAATCTGCACGACACATATATATAGTTGCATCTGCAATTCTGCCAATTTGAAGGGTATCGGAAACAAGTCCTACCGGTGCAGTATCTATGAGAATATAATCATATATATTTCTTAATACTTCCACAATTTTATCCAAACTGTTGCGTGCAAGCAACTCCGTAGGATTAGGAGGGATAGGTCCTGCAAGCATAATATCAAGATAATCGTTCACACCTGAAGGCAATATCTGATCTTTTATCTGAGCTTCGGTAGGCGTATCGCAAACCAAAAGTTGTGTTATACCGTGCTTGTGATCGTTTATCTCAAACAATTCTGCAAGACGCGGTTTGCGGATATCAAGACCAAGAAGTATTACTTTCTTGCCCAACAATGCGAAAGATACAGCAAGATTAGCAGCATTAAAGGTCTTTCCTTCGCCCGAAGTAGTGGATGTAAACATTATGACGTTTTGGTGTTCCTTTAAAATAAACTGCAAATTTGTTCGCATAGAGCGGAATATTTCTTCCATTTGGTTGTTCTTGTTCTCATGAACAACAATGTCGGCTTTTGTCTTTGCAGTTTCACTCGCAACAGCAACTTCTGCCAATATGGGAAGTTTCGTCAGTCTAACGACATCGTCATGTCCTTCAATCTTGTATTTGAAGAATTGCATTATGAATATCACAAGAGTTGGTAAACCTAAACCTATTATCAAAGCCATTAATAAAATAATAGATGAATTGGGGCTTACTTTACCTCCATATTGCGGTCTGTCGAGCAGTTTTCCATTGTCGGCAGTTGCTGCAAGCGATATTGAGTTCTCTTCACGTTTCTGCAACAGCATGAGATAAAGACCTGATTTAAGTTCCTGCTGACGTCCTATCTGATTGAGCATTCTCTCCTGTTCGGGTGCCATAGAAATATCACCGGAATACTTTCCGAATTGTGAAGCGACACTGTTGCGCTGTATCTGCAAATTACGTCTGCTCTGTCCGATAGCTTGTTTGATACTTGCTTCAAGATTGTTGAGCTGATCTGTCAGCGGCATAACAGTAGGACTGTTCTCAGAAGCACTGCGCAACAGACGCTTGCGTTCCAAAACAATCTCATTATATCTGTTGATCAGGTTCGTTGAAGAAGGGTCTTGCAAACCTATATTCGAAGGTAATACCTCGTATTTGTTTCCCGGTTGCTTTATATATTCGCTAATACTGTTGAGCAAAGCCACTTGTGTATTGGCATCAGCAAGCTTCTGTTCATACTCATTTGCATTTGTCATGGCTTGTCCGGCAGACATATTCAATTCAACCATACGATTACGTTTCTTGTAATTTTCAAGTTGTCCTTCGGTACTTCCTAACTCTGCATGTATCTTTTCAAGACGTCCGTTGATGAATTTTTCCGTTCTAAAAGCAATCTCGTTCTTATCTTCATTTGCCTGACGGTTATAAGACTTTACAATCTGATTAAGATAATCCATTGCTCTTTCGGGTATCTCATCGACAAGCGACAGCCTTGCTATCGTCGTTGTTTTTGATGTCTGTGCAACCGTAAGACTACCTGCATACTTGTAAGATGCGCTTCTTGGAGATACTATATTTACTTTAATTATTTCTCCATCTGACATTAAACGAGTGCCATTAGCGCTGAATGTAAGCAGTCCGGTTCTTGTGTTTATGACTTGCGGGAGAGTGCTGAAAGTCTTCTCTATACTATAAGGTCCGGTGTTTCCGCCGTCCTCTGTGGGTACGTAATAAGTTCCGGTAACATTATAGTTTGCTCCTTCCTTCTTTATTGACAGTGATATCGGAGCATTAAGTTTATCAAGATGAGACGGATCTATATCTACTGTTACAGGCTGTGTCTTATATAGCAAGCGGTCGGTTATTCTTCCTTCTGACATATAAGTGGTATAAAGTTTCAGATCACGCACAGTCTGTTCTGCAATTGAAAGCGAACCTAAAATCTCCATTTCGTTGTCAATTCCGTTTGAATATGATATGACTCCGAGATTCTGAGCATTGCGTAAGCTGTTGCCACCTTTCCTGTTTTCCTCGTTCTTTATCAACATTTTGGCGTATGCCTGATATATCGGCGTGGTATATCTTAAATATAAAAATGCAGTACCGAGACATATCGAAAGTGACAGTAGAAACCATTTCCAGTTCAATATGATAGTTGTATAAATAGCTTGAAAATCAAAGTATGACTTTTCTTCCAAGCCATTTACACGCTCTTTATCTAAGTTTTTATTCTCTTCCATTTTATTCTATAATTCTTTTTAAAACAGATTCAGAAATCTCAACCCATATTTTCTCCCGATTTGGGCACTTCCTTATTCTTGAATTGAAATCCATCCCCTTACAAATCAGCCGATGCAGGACTCGCCGTTACAGTCGCAGACATCCGTGTCTGCTCCTTCCACG
>CALGRN010000286.1 GCA_937880835.1 uncultured Prevotella sp.
TCAGAACATTACAAACCTTGTTTCCCAGAACGCATGAACGCTGTGAGAAAGTACCGTTGCAATAGGGCAGAGGTTTGTTTTCATACATAAACTCCGTCAGCTTGTTTGCTTCAAGGTCGTATATTGCGTAATAGCAGTTGTAGTTGTTGCCCCAACCGTTTTTCAGCTTGTTGTCTTTGCTCGTGCCGGTATGTTCCGGATTTTGTATGTATAGCACAGCCTTGTTGCCTCCCATGTATTCGCATGTAACGATTTTACCAGTGTTTTCTCCGTTATTGAAACCTATATAAGACGTGTCGAACTTGCTTTCGCCTCTGTTGATACGTACTATTCGGCTGTAAGCACAAGTGGAAGACTCCCCTCCGGGTATTTGTGAGTTGAGCGCAACGTATAGGTTTCCTTTCTCGTCGAAGAATGTCTTGCTCTGCAACAGTTCTCCGTATGCCGTGCCGGACATCTCTGCTGCCACCTCAGTAGAATCGACATTTTCCACCACCATCGTTAAAGGATTGATGAAAGCTGCATACACACGCTTCTTGCTTTTCTTTCCTTTGTCGCAATAAAGATATATCAACTTGCTGTCGGCAACACGGAATTTAGCTATTCCGGAAGTGCTGTAAGTGCCTACGGAAGGTGTAAACTTGGGCAGATTGAGACTGCCTTCGGCAGCAATCGTCATGTTGTCGCTGTTCAGCTTTGTCCATATTACATCGTTCTTGTCTCCGTTTGCTGCCATGACAACAAACTGACTGCTGTTTATCCAAGCAGTTGTATAGCGTCTGTCGCTATACGTGTTGTTTGCAAAAGGACGCTCTGCCACTGTCACCAACTTGTTGTTCACAATCTGATACTTTCCGAAACGGTCTTTCTCTTTCGGTATCTGATAGTAGTATTTCCCGCTTATTGCGCTCTCTTGGAACATCTTTGCAGTAACATCTACACCATCGTTGCTGAATCCGATAGTATCGTTTCCTTCGAGAGAGTTTACATTCTTTACGAGTATAGTGCTCGTGCTGCCCATTCCGGAGTTTTCTCCGATAGAAGCCCAGATGTCGAAATGGACATCTTTTATAGTCTCTCCGTTACCGTTTTGATTGTTGTCGTCATCCGAACAAGATGTGAACGACATGCTCACGAGTATTGAAAGCAATACCGTAGCCAGATAATTTAATCTTTTCATTTGCTTTTTTTGTTATACATTAATTGAATTGTTATTATATATATTCTTTTCATGTTGATTTCCTTTTCCGCGTTTTCGGAGTTTCGACAGGTAGCAGAATGCCGTCTTAATTGATGAAAACTCTGAACTTGCACAACAAAGTGCGTCCCGGTTTTTGCAGCTTGAAGTTGTCATAAGCCTTACTGTCGAAGATGTTGTTGCAGTCTAATGAAATGTTATATCTTCTGTTTGCCCATGAGTAAGCTATCGACACAGAGTGTATGTTCTGCGTAGGAATGCGCGATTTTGTAGCCAACAACCCGTAACCTTTCCATGTAAGATAGAACCAATGCACATATTGATATATGTAGTTCAGTTGCAGACGCGTTCCCTTGCCTGCTATATTGTCTTTCAGGAACGTGAGTTCGGTGTTTGAAAACAGCCATGGACGGTTCGGCACTTCGTTGTTATAAGTAATCGATTTCTTTCCGTCAGCCTTGTATTTGTTCTTGTCCGTTGCTTTCTGGTAAGTGCAGTTTGAAACTAATTGCAGAGTGTTTGCATAGTTGTAGCTTATTTCCGCCTCCACACCTTTCATATCCACGTTGCTCACATTATCGTATTGCACCATCCCTTCTGTCTCCGAAAGCACAGCATGAATGTAATCCTTGATGTTTCTGTAAAATCCGTTTAACTCATAGCGCAATGAGTGCATGGGTGTAATGTCTATTGTTCCGAACAGTCCTACGTTGTAATTGTCGCTGCTTTCGGGCTTCAATGAAAGGTTGGGGTATATGGTTGTTCCGTTGCCTAACAATTCTCTTGACATCGGAAGACGTGCGGTATGCTCGAATGAAAGTTTTACTGATATGGGCTTTGCAAATGCAAAACGACTGCCTGCACCATATCCGAAATAGTTCTTTGTGGCATTTCTTGCGGTGCTTCCGGCATTGGTTATCCAGTATAAATCGTTCTGTTCAATGTTCACATTGTTTACATAATCCTTCAAGAAGAATATGTTTCTCATTCTGTCATCAAACAAAACGTTGTTGTATGACAGTCCGAATATGTGCTTGGTCATATTGTCGTTGGTCTCTTCAAAATCCTTATCGAGATCATCGTAGCGATGATTTCCGATGCGATAGAGCTGATAATTTAAGTTTAGAGAATGATTGTTGCTGAGCCGGTAGTCGATATTGGTTCTCAAAGACGTAAGAGGACGATCGTAATGTCGTAACTGTTTCGCCCTGCCTGTAATCTCGTTGCGGTTTGTGTTGATGTAAGTTCCGTCCCAATTATATTTCCTGTAAGCCGAATCTACTGTCAAAGAATAGTCCCAAGTGTGCGATGCCTGCATGTCGAAACGCAGTCCTTGCACTAAGATATTGTTCTTTCTGTATCTTGTAGATATGCTCCATGCGTGCTGTTTGCGTTCTGCTTCACCGTAAACGTGGCTTTGTATCTGTCCGGTTTGAAGCTCCTTGTCCGTCTTGTTGTATGATGCGGTGATGAAAAAGGCATCTGCCCACTTCTTTTTTTCAACGCCCAAAGACAGCTGAACCATTGCCGACATATAGGCATCGTGAAACCTTCGTGCGTTTTTAAGCACGTATTCAGACCGCGATTCGTCCCATAGTTCAATGTCTTTCATAAGATAATTGTTTTTGGAATAATTGAAACCAAGCAACGGTCGTATTATTATTCCCGACTCAGGCATTACCACTTGCGCGTTCATATCGGCTATATAGGTGCTGAAAGAACCTATGCTGACGGATGCATCGATGAAATTCGCATTGCGTTTCTTTGTTATCAGGTTTATTGCACCGCCCAAAGCGTCGCCTCCGAGATATGCCGGAACAACACCTTTGTATATCTCTACCCGGTCTATAATATTCACCGGGATGTTTGCTATCGTCAATTCGGAGCTTCCTATGTCAAGCGGAACGCCGTCGATAAAATACCTTACGGAATTTCCCGACATTCCGTTTATAGACAAATCGAAATCAGAACCGAGTCCGCCTTCTGTCCTTAGCTTTACTCCTGTTGTTCTGTTTAAGATGTCACTGATGCTCGTAAGCGTGTTCACACGACTGTCTATATCTACTGCGCTCACTGAAAACGGACTTTCTTTCAAGTGTTGACGTTGGTTCTTTCCTACCACTTCGACATTGTCGAGCATAACAGAGTCTTTCATACTATTTTGAGAACGCACGGGAATAGTATGAAAAATCACAAGAATTGTCAGAAATCTTATAATGTTCATTTACAGACACGACACTGTGAGTGCAGCGAAGCACACACACATTTATATAATATACGTAAAACTTTTCTTGCGTTCTAACTCCCGAAAACGCATTGAATGTTTCAAATCGGCAGGTCTTCTGACTTACCTCTTTACCAACAACCTTCCCGTTCGTTTGCTTCGACAGTGGTTTCGTTTAAGTCGGTAAAAGAAAGAGGTTCACAGCAGCGGGTACTGTTCGGCTATCAAATCCGATTCCCTTTTTATTCCCATTGAGCGGGAAACCAAATTCGGGTGCAAATTTACAATATTATTATCGAATGCACAAATTATGTGTAATTTTTTCATTTTCATAATATATAGATAACCATTATTAAAGAAGAAAAACGATTGTCTGTTATTTTACATTAAATCAGTATAATAAGAAGAAAAAACTTTGTGCGATATATGGCATAATGTTACATTTGCAAAGCAAAGACAATTCTTTATGAACAGATATGCAATTATAATGTTTCTTGCTGCCGTATGCATAAAAACGGGAGCTCAACGCAATGTGGTTGTGATAGACCTTGAAACGCGTGTGCCGGTGCGTGACGTTATGATAAGAACCGACAGAGGAACAGGCATGAAGACAGATTACAGAGGCATTGCGATGATTGAAGAACCTTTCGACACCATAACACTGAAACAACCGAAATACATGTCGCGCAAAATGGGGCGCGAAGAATTTAAAGATACTATCATACTTATGCCGAAAGCGCATCAACTTTCTGAAGTTACGGTATGGGGAAAAGACCGAAAAAACATAAAGTCGATGGTCGGACGAGCCACCAAAGATGCATCTGCCTATGCTCCGCCGAAACCTCTTGTTGGTTTCGATTTTGCCAACATGATAGACAGAAGACGCAGAAGAGATTGCAAGCATCTTAAAAAAGCGAAAGAAATATTGAAGGAATGGGACAGCAAGAAGACTGTTGACAAATAACGTATATATTGTAAGCCGCTCATGAAAAACATTCGCAGACAATCGAAATAATATGTACTCTGCCATCTGTTTTCTGAAAAATAATTGTTATATTTGCAGATATATTATTATTTATATTTAAAATAAAGGAGACGATTATGTTGAAGAAGAAAGTTGAAGAGGCTATTAACGCCCAGATTAACATTGAGATGTGGTCAGCTTACTTGTATCTGTCAATGGCTGCCTACTGTCATTCAGAAGGACAACCGGGTATGGGAAAGTGGTTTGAAGTGCAGTTCAAAGAAGAGCAAGACCATGCTAAAATACTTTTCAACTACGTGATTTCACGCAACGGAAAAGTAGATTTGAAACCTATTGATGCCGTTCCGACGGAATGGAAATCGATATTGGATGTTTTCAAAGATGTGCTTAATCATGAGCAGACCATAACGGACAGAATAAACAAATTGTTCGCTTTGACATCCGAAGAAAACGATTATGCTACTCAAAGCATGCTCAAATGGTTTATAGACGAGCAGGTTGAGGAAGAAGAAAACGCACAGACAATCATCGACAACCTGAAAATGATAAAAGACAATGGCTACGGTATCTACATGCTTGACAAAGAACTGGGAGCCAGAAAATATACACAAGCATCGCCATTGGGTGGTTCTGCCGTTTAAAAATCGTTTGTTTTTAAAGTTTACAGCATGGAAAAATAAAACATTCCATGCTGTTTTTGTTTATTGATTTACAATTTGTCGGAATACATTTCATAACATTTCAACACACATAACAAACACTCTTTTTCTATGTGTTGTATAACATTGAAAATCAATACATTATAAACGGCATTTCAAAAGTTATCCTTTTGGAGCACAAAAGGATAGCTTTTGCAGTGCGAAACAATAGCTTTCATCGTGCAAAACAATAGCTTTTGAAAAGCATCTTATATACCGGTTGTTTTCAACTACGTTAATACGAGTTCGTAAGACTAATATTGTAGAATGCTTTTAACGTTGCAAAAAACTTGATATTATTCAAATTACCAAACTGATTATATCCTGTTTTTATGTGAAAGCAATAATAACGCATGCAAACTGTTATATATGCTGACATGAAAGGTTATGCTGGCAAACATTGATATATGCGGACAGACAGAGCGTCTGTCCCTACACGAGCAATCAAAATGTAGGGACAAACCACGTGTCTGTCCGAAAATTATATGTATAAAATTATGTTATTTCAGAAAAAAACAACTATCGTTTTATCCGGATTGATAGTATGTATGGTTTTAACGTTTATATTTAATCTATCAAACGGATTATATCGAAATCTCGTTAGATATGAAAACAGGGCTTAGAAATATTGTTGTATCTCGGTTATATGAGCATTATGAAATTCTATCGGGCATAATACTCCGCAGCCTTTTTCTCTATACTCTTCGGCACAAGACCTTCTATCGTCATTCCGTTGCGTATGCGGTTGCGTATGTCGGTACTGCTTATGTTGTATTGTTCCGTATCTGCGAGGGTCACGTTTTCAGGCAGTGAAGCCCTGTCTATGGGTGACTTTCGTCGCGGGTAGATTATTATCGGATATCTGTTTATTATTTCCTGATAGTTGAACCAGTTCTGAAAGTCAGCCCAGTTGTCCGCTCCGATGAGCAGAGAAAACTCGTGTTGCGGATAATCTTTGCTCATGGCTTGCAGCGTATGCCATGTATATGAAGGGCGGGGAAGGTTGAATTCGTAGTCGCATGCTTTCATCTTCGGATGTCCGTATAATGCTTCCTGCACCATTTCGAGACGCTTCTTGTCTTCCAATAAGTCTGCTGAAACAGTCTTTAACGGATTTTGCGGCGATACCACAAACCATATCTCATCAAGCCGAGAAGTTTCCAATATACGCTCAGCCAATGCGATATGCCCGTTGTGAATTGGGTTGAAAGAACCTCCGTAGATGCCGGTTTTAACCATTTATGAATTCTTTAATTATGTCATAAACCTTTTTACGCGCATCATCTATGTTGTCGTTTACCACTATTTTGTCGAATTTCTCGGCAAAAGTAAGCTCATATTCAGCTCTTGCAATACGGTCTTCTATCACTTCGGGAGTTTCCGTTCCTCTGCCGTTGAGCCTGTTTCTCAGTTCATCTATTGAGGGCGGCTGTATGAAAATGCTTAAAGCGCGTTCGCCGTAATGCTGCTTTATGTTGCATCCTCCTTTGACATCGACATCGAAAACAACATTCTGTCCGGCGTCGGACTGATGTTCCACCTGCGATTTAAGCGTGCCGTAGAACCTGTCTTTATATACTTCCTCGTACTCTAAAAACTCGTTGTTGTCTATGCGTATGCGAAACTCATCGGGCGAAATAAAGAAATATTCCACGCCGTTTTTCTCCGTTCCGCGCGGCGGACGGCTCGTACAACTGACAGAAAAAGCCAAATTCAGTTCCTCGTGTTGCATCAACCAATTAATTATCGTGCTTTTTCCGCTTCCGCTCGGTGCTGAAAATATAATTAATTTTCCTGCCATTTCATTATTGTAAGTGCAATGCACATAGTTTTCTTATGTTTAATCAAAGCGCGTTAAGCACCTGTTCCTTTATCTGCTCCAATTCGTCTTTCATCATAACGACAATGTTCTGCATCTCTGCCTGATTGCTTTTAGAGCCGGTGGTGTTTATCTCTCTTCCCATTTCCTGAGCTATGAAACCGAGCTTTTTGCCTTGTCCGCAACTTTCGTTCATAGTCTGTCGGAAATAGTTCAGATGATTTGCGAGCCGTTGTTTCTCTTCGCTTATGTCGAGTTTCTCTATATAATAGATGAGTTCTTGTTCGAGACGGTTCTTGTCGTAGTCAACTTCCGGAATGGTCTTCAATCCCTCTTTTATCTTCGTTCTTATTTTCTCTACCCGCGATTTCTCGTAAGGCTCGATTGATAACAGAAGTTTTTCTATGTTGTCAATCTTCTCGATGAACTTCTGTTGCAATGCTGCACCCTCCTGTTTGCGAAAGTTCACAAGGCTCTCTATTGCCTCGTTCATTGCCCGTCGGGCTGCATTCCACTCCTCTTCGTCGAGAACTTCCGTCTCGGTCTTTGCCGTTACGTCGGGCATTCGTGTCAGAGTAACGAACCAGTCTTGCGGTTCGGGAATACCTGTTTTTGCGGAAATCTCTTTCAGTTGTTTGTAATAATATTCAACGAGAGCAGCGTTTATGGGTGTTGCATCAACAGAAGCATCCTTTTCTATCCATATACTGAAATCCACTTTTCCACGTTCCAATGCAGCGGCAACAGTCTGCCTTATCTCCATTTCCTTTTCACGATAAAGCGGAGCGATGCGTACAGACAAATCGAGAGACTTGCTGTTGAGCGACTTTATCTCTACGTTAATTTTCTTTCCATTGTAGGTTGCAATGGCTTTGCCATAACCTGTCATAGATTGTATCATAGCCTCTTACAAGTTAAATTTATGCAAAAGTACAAAAAAATGCGAGAAAAAGATTACATTTGCATTTTAATTTAGATTATAACATCAATTTATGTCGTGCATATTGAACATAGAAACAAGCACGGATATATGCTCGGTGGCTGTAAGTAACGAAGGCGAGTGCATATTCAATGAAGAAGACCATAGCGGTCCTAATCATGCCGTTAAGCTCGGAATGTTTGTAGATGAGGCTCTTTCGTTCATTGACAACCATGCCATTCCGCTTGATGCAGTGGCTGTAAGTTGCGGTCCCGGTTCATACACAGGACTGCGAATAGGTGTCTCTATGGCAAAAGGCGTATGCTACGGACGTTCAGTAAAGCTTGTTGCAGTGCCTACGTTGGAACTTCTTTCAGTTCCAGTCCTGCTTTATAACGAAGAGATAGAGGATGACGCTCTTATCTGTCCGATGCTCGATGCGAGACGTATGGAGGTGTATGCTGCAATATACGACCGCGCACTGACACCCGTAAGAGACATTCAGGCAGACATTGTTGATGCCGGTACGTATAAGGATTATCTTGACGAAAAGCCCGTCTATTTCTTTGGAAACGGTGCTGCTAAATGTATGGATATAATAAATCATACGTCGGCACATCTTATAGAAGGTGTTCTTCCCTTAGCAAAAAACATGTTTCCGTTGGCAGAAAGACGCATCGCACAGCAGAAATTCGAGGATGTGGCATATTTCGTGCCGTTCTATCTTAAAGACTTCGTTGCAAAGAAAGCTGCCGGATTATGATGCAAGGCAGGCTCTGAAAGACATTCGGAAACGTAATGAAAACTTTTAGTATCGCACAGGTCGATAAACTTTAAAAAAACAAATCCAAGATGAAAATAGAAGGATTAGATTACAATACACAACGCGAGAAGCTCGTTTTACCCGAATACGGACGCGAAATACAAAGTATGGTGGAACATGCGGTAAGCCTTCCTACGAAGGAAGAAAGGCAAGTATGCGCAGAAACAATCATAGGAATAATGGAGAGAATGTTTCCGCAAAGCCGTGATAATGCCGACTATAAGCAGAAACTTTGGGATCATTTGGCTCTCATGAGTAATTTTCAACTCGACATAGACTATCCGTTCGACGTGTCGCAAGTTGCAAGAATAGCTGCAAAACCCGAGCCTATGACATATCCTATGGAACACATTCCTGTGCGTCATTACGGTAAAATGATGTTCGAAGTGTTTGAGAAATTGAAGACAATGGAGCCGGGTGATGAGCGTGATGAGCTGGTAAAGATAACGGCAAATCAAATGAAACGCAATCTTTATCAATGGAGTCATGGCTCTAACGACGATGAAAAAGTGGCTTCCGACTTGGCAAGATTTACCGATGGAAAGATACAACTTGACCTTGATACATTCAGGTTTGACAAAATAAACGAGAGAGAGCTTAACGCCACTCGACGCAAAAAGAAATAAAGATGAAATCATTCGTAATAGAAGGCGGACATGCTTTGAGCGGTACGATAACACCGCAAGGAGCAAAGAATGAGGCTTTGCAGGTTGTGTGCGCCTCATTGCTGACTTCCGAAGAGGTGCGTATCAGCAACATACCGGATATACTCGACGTGAACAATCTTATAAGGTTGTTGCAGGATATAGGTGTGAAAGTGACGCGTAACTCGCGCAACGACTATACGTTTAAAGCTGATGAACTTAATCTCGACTATCTTCAAAGCGAGGAATTCGTAAAGAAATGTTCTTCATTGCGTGGAAGTGTGCTCATGATAGGACCGCTTTTGGGTCGCTTCGGTAAGGCTTCGGTAGCAAAACCGGGTGGAGACAAGATAGGAAGAAGACGCCTTGACACTCACTTTCTCGGCTTTAAGAACTTGGGAGTGAAGTTTGTTCATGTTCCTGAACGAAATGTATATGAAATTCAGACGGATAAACTTAAAGGATGCAACATGCTGCTTGATGAAGCATCTGTAACCGGAACGGCAAACATTATAATGGCTTCCGTGCTTGCAGAAGGCAAAACGACGATATATAATGCAGCATGCGAGCCTTACATACAACAACTTTGCCGTCTTCTGAACGCAATGGGAGCACGTATAAGCGGTATTGCTTCAAATCTTCTTACTATCGAAGGAGTGGAGAAACTGCACGGAACGAGTCACAAAATACTTCCCGACATGATAGAGGTTGGTTCTTTCATCGGTATGGCGGCAATGGTTGGCAATGGCATCCGAATAAAGGATGTATCGTTGGAAAATCTCGGAATAATTCCCGATGCATTCCGCAGGCTCGGAGTAAAGATAGATGTTGAAGGCGATGATCTTATCATTCCTTACATGGAACATTATCAGATAGACTCTTTCATTGATGGTTCTATCATGACATTGGCAGATTCTCCGTGGCCGGGATTAACCCCCGACCTCATCTCGGTGCTTCTTGTTGTTGCCACACAGGCACGCGGAAGTGTTCTGTTTCATCAGAAAATGTTTGAAAGCCGACTGTTTTTCGTAGATAAACTCATAGATATGGGAGCGCAGATAATACTCTGCGATCCTCACAGAGCAGTTGTTGTGGGACACAATCGTAAGCTTCGTTTGCGTGCAGGACGTATGACAAGTCCCGATATTCGCGCAGGAATTGCTCTGCTGATAGCTGCATTAAGTGCCAACGGAACAAGCACGATAGACAACATTGCGCAGATAGACAGAGGATATGAAGATATAGAACACAGGCTTAATATGATTGGAGCGCATATCAAACGAGTGGAAAACTGAGTTTCTGAAAGCAAGAACAAAAGTTGTTTTAAGAAATAAGTAATGGGCTTAAAGGTTGTATAAAAACTCTGCAAACATATAAAAACCGAACATTGTCAAGTTTATATTGAAAGATGATAAAACAGGAAAATGTCTATAAGATAGGAAAGATAGGTAAGCCGCACGGTGTGAACGGTGAGGTAGGATTTATGTTCGATGACGATGTTTTCGATCGTACCGACATCGATTTCCTAATCCTTGAAATTGACGGAATACTTGTTCCGTTCTTCATTGATGAATATCGGTTTCGCGGAAGTAATACCGCGCTTGTCAAATTCTGCGACATCAGAACCCAAGAAGCAGCACGAGAGCTGACCGGTTGCGATGTCTTTTTCCTCAGAGAGCTTGCCGATAACGATGAGGATACGTTGTCGTGGGCGCAAATCATAGGCTTTAATATAATAGACAACAATACCGGAAACAGTGTAGGAGAAATAAAGTCGGTGGACAACGGCACGATAAATACTCTTTTTGAAGTAAGTGCAGAAGACGGCAAACAATTCCTTATACCTGCATCGGAAGAGCTTATTACAGAAGTGAATACAGCTGATAGAGAAATAAGAGTAAACCTGCCGCAGGGCATTCTCGATATATAAAAGAGAGTGTTTGATATTAAAGGAAAATTAAAGGCAGTGTAATATTTAGACGTAAAAATAATTTTATAAACACAAAATATGATATTATCCGTACCAAGATGGTGCAGGGAGACATCCGAAAAACAGAGCATTCGGATTGAAGATTTTGAACTATAAAGACGATGAAACAACAGATATGCATACTCGGAAGTACCGGTTCGATAGGAACGCAGGCACTTGACGTGATACGTGAGCATAGCGATTTGTATGAGGCATACTGCCTTACGGCTAATAATAGTTGGCAAGAGCTTGCCGCACAGGCACGCGAATTTCGTCCGGCAGCTGTCGTAATAGCAAACGAGAAACATTACGATGAACTGAAAAACGAACTTGCCGACTTGCCCGATGTCAAGGTTTATGCAGGCAGGGAAGCGTTGGAACAGA